>JAYVXK010000262.1:0-7487 GCA_043785265.1 Myxococcales bacterium
CGAGTGACCAAAGCGCTCATCGCGTTGCTCGTCCTTGGCGGCGTCGCAGGTGGCGTCCTGTTCCACTGGGTCGATGGGGGCGCCGAGATACTCAAAGAGTTGATCGTGGTGCCGGGGCGCGTGCTCACCCACCCATGGTCGTTGCTGACGGCCACGTTCGTTCCGTCGCCGACAGGTGGCGTTGGCTTTCTGTTCTCGGCGCTCTTCGCGTACTTTCTCGCGACCGATCTCGAAATACGTTGGGGCTCTGCTCGCCTGGCGCGTTTTTTGGTCCTCGCGAGCGCGGCAACGTTTGGGTTCTCGTTGCTGATGGACCTCGTGCTCCCGAGTGGTGCTCCCACGCTCCCACCCGAAGGCAATTTGGCTGTGTATCAAATGGCGTCGAGCGGCGGTGTGCATGGACTGAAATATCTCCATCCAGATGAGATGTTCGGCTCCTCGGCGCTGCTCACTGCCATCGCTGCTGCTTGGGCTCGCGAGAATTCGACGGCTCAAATCCGCCTCTTTTTGATCCTTCCGCTCACGGGCAGAATTTTTCTGTGGATCACTCTCGGCTTCGCGGTCGTGGGACTCATCTTCCCAAACGCGACAGAAGGACCGGCCTCTGCGTTTGGTGGTTTCTTCGCGGGTGTCTTGCTCGCGGGCATGCCCTCCCCGCTTCGGCAGCTCTACCTGCGCATCAAGTTGTTCGTCCTCCGTCGGCGCGGCGCCACGGTGAACATCGATCTCGGCGGTTCGCCAAAGCCACGCAAGCCACGACCTGGCGCGCCACCGTTGCGAGTCGTGCTCGGTGGTCAGAGCGAAGATCTCAGCAAGCGCGAACCACCGAAAGACAAACGCCACCTCAACTAGCGTCGACGACGGCGCCTGGCAGCGATCGCGATGGCAAGCATGCCGAACAGCGCCCCTGCAGAGGACGCATTCCCACCAAACGTGGTGCAGCCGCAACCACCGGTGTCACCAGGTGTCGACGCGGCACCACCATCGGCGCCACCATCGACGCCGGATGGTTCTCCGTTGATGGTTTTGGAGATGACCGTCACGCCATTCGACACGGCATCGACACTCGGACCCGCAGCGGAAAGTGCACGAACCGCCCAAAAATAGCGCTTTCCGACGTCGAGCGGCAAACCGCTGATGCTTGCCGCGGTGCTCGCGCCAACATTCGTCCAGGCTGGCGTGGAGATGATCTTGCCATTGCTGTCAGAGACGGCGACTTCGTATCCGGTCGCGCCTTGCACTGCGCTCCAAGCGCCAGACAGCTTGTCGACGGTCACGATGTTGTCGACATCGACGGTCATCACGCCGTGATCAGGATCGGTGTCGATCACATTGGTGGGTGCGTCGATGTTCTTGTTTTTGAGATCGTAGAGGTACCCATCTGCAGCGGAGACGAGCATCTCGTCGCGACCGTCACCGTCGGTGTCGCCGAACACGACCTCGCCGACCGCGACCTTCAAGTCGACCGCAAAGTCGACATTGCCCGTGCAAGGATCGACGCCATAAACGAAGCCATCCGACGAACCGACGACCGCAGTGGCTCGCCCTTTTCCTGTGAGGTCCGTATGAATCGACGCGCTCGTGAGCTGACCGAGATACTGGCCGTTGGCTGAGGTCTCGTCGGGGTACTTGCTGCCTCCTGCGAGCACCATCGTCGTGAATTTTCCGAGCGAGGCGCCAGACAGCGGTGTCAGCTTGAGACGTGCGCTGTGTTGCCATGAGCCTTCGACGAGCATCGTGTCCGTCCCGCACTTGGCGACGGCGCCGTATGGATAGGGTCGATCGTCATCCGCCGACGCGAAGAGTGTCGTCTGTAGATCGTGCGACACCAAGCGCACGGGAGAGTAGCCCGCGTGCAAGATCACCTCGTCGACGCCGTCTGCATTGGTGTCATACGGAATGGGCAAAAAATAGGCGTCTCCGCTGCCTCCACTGCCGATCTGTGTACCGCTCACTCCGCTGAGCACGCGTGTCGTGGGGCCTTGCATGTAGACATCGTCGAAGGGATCGCCGTCCCATTTTGCGATCGAGACGCCCGCGGGTTGGCGGCCTGCACCTGGCGAAACAGGAGTTGCGTTCCACAAGAGCGACCCGTCGAGTCCGTTGATGCCGCGCGTCCGCAAGACGACATCGCTTGGGTCGCCCCACTGCGCGACGAGATCAGGAATGTTGTCCGAATTGAGCTTCGCGGTCGCGAGATCACCAAGCGGCTCCGACTCGATCGCCGCGGTCCAGACCACCGATCCGTCCGCGCGCAATGTCTGGACTTGCCACTTCTTCGTCGCGGTGACTGGCTCCTGAAGCGAATAGCAAGCGATGCCTGGATTGGCTCCGTCGAGCTGCGGGGCGATCGTCGGACCAACCGTGTGCGTCTTGCTCCACGCAGGAGACGGAGGCGATGCCCAGCTCGAATTTTTTGCATCGAAGCGCAGCAACGCGCCGCGACTATCGTTCACGACGATCGCATCGGGATCCCCATTTTTCAAGGGAAACGTGCGAGGCGCGTCCCACAACTCTCTCCACGATCCAGACGCATAATAGCCGCCGATGCGAATGACCAAACTGCGCGGAATCTCGCCGCCAGTCGTTGCGACATTGAGCGAAGCGTCCAGCAACTCCAAAAATCCGTCCGTCCGCGCGAGCGCCACTTGCGGATAGCTGCTGGACTTGGCCGGCAGGATCCACACGTGCAGGGGATCGACTCCACTGGGTAGCGCGCGCGTTCCGAGCAAGGCGGTGTTGCCTCCCACACCCGAATATCCCGCGAGACCGGCGGGTCCAGACAGTGTGGTGAGCACGAGGTCTGCGAGTCCGTCGCCGTTGAGATCGGGCGCGATCAAGTCTGCGTTGGCACCGTAGAGGGCCGCGCGATCCATCCTGACGAAGGTGGGGACCGAGCGATCTTGAATGGTCCACTTCTGCGTGACGATCGGTTGCGGCAGGCGCGCGAACGTCCATCCGATCACAGTCGAGCCCGCGGTGGTGAGCATCACGCGCTGGCCTTTGGTCGCCATCTCGAGAGAGCCGGCGATGGCGTGACCCGTGATGCCCGGCACGAGATCGATTCCTGTCATCGCATCGAAAATGTGCGTTTTCCAGCCTCCGTTTGGATCGAACCCCGAGGCGATGACTTCGTACTTACCGTCCCCATCGAGGTCGACGACTGGATCGTTGTAGCGCACGTCGCCGCCTGCATCGGGCGCGAGAACACTCGACCAAAGCACGCCAAAGGTCTTGGCGGTTGTGTCGTAGCGGAGCACATTCACTCGTCGCTGATTGACCGCCGGCGAGTCGGAGTCATTGAGTAGGCAGACGATTTCATCACCGGGTTTGCCGTCGATGTTTTGTGTTTTGCAAAAGTTCGCGCTGTTCCATTGCGAGACGACCGGAGTCTGTCCGAGCTGCGTGCCGGTCTTCCCGTCGAAGAGTTCGAAGTGATCGAACGCGGCGAGCATCACCTCGAGCGATCCGTTGCCGTCGACATCCACGAGCGTGAGACCGCGACCGCCCCCGCACGAGACGAACGGCATCGTCCAAAGTAACTTTGCGGCCTGAAAACCGGCTCCAAATGAATACACGAAGCCGGTCTTGCCGCTGTTGACGCCGCAGCAGCCGCACTCTTGGACCACCAAATCGGCTTTGCCATCCCCGTCGACATCACCAACGCGCACGCCGCCAAGCGCGCCCATTTCGCCGTCAGGTTCCACCCACTCGACGACACCGGCCGCAGACACGATGTACGCGTGATCGCGATTGGCAGTGACGAAGTCGAGCTTTCCGTCACCATCGAGGTCGGCGACAGCGAGGATCGATCCGATGCCGCGCGGCTTGGTCTGCCAAACACCTGTGTCGTCAGGTCGCTTCGCCACGAGGCGCCCGCCCGACACGTAGAGCAATTCGTCCGTGCCGTCCGCGTCGATGTCGCTCGAAAAGAGTCCGTAGTCGCCGAGCGATCCACCCAGATACGTGCGCCAATAGGGGATCGGCGTAACCATGTCGCCCTTCCCTTGCGCGACGCCTGCGCGCGTGAAGTCATGCCGCGCGGCTGGCCAACTCGCCTGCGACGAACCAGACGACAAGACCACCGCTGCGGCGATGGCGGACATGAGCCCAAGAGTCGAAAGAAAAGACGATCGCATCATGCAAGCATTGTCGCATGTGCGCACCTAGACAGGAGAGCAATTTAGTTTCTTGGAGAACCCGCGAGACGCGAGGCGAGCTTCATGGCGGTGATCATGGCCTTGGCGTCTGCGTCGAAACGCGGGGCGCGATCGTACGCAGTCCCGTGATCGACACTCGTGCGAATGATCGGCAGACCAAGCGAGACGTTCACTTCGTCTCCAAACGCGAGCAGCTTCATCGGAATGGTGGCTTGGTCATGGTACATCGCGACCACACCCTCGAACGCGCCCGACGCACCAAGCCGCATCGCGGTCTCAGCTGGAATTGGCCCTGAAATCAGGGCGATTTTGTGTGCATTCTGCAACCGTTCGCGCGCGAGCTCGATGCCTTTTTCGATGCGTGCTTCGTCTTTGCCGAGCAGTCCACGTTCGCCCGCGTGCGGATTGAGCGCCGCCACCGCGATGCGTGGCTGCTTGTGTCCAAGTTCGATGAGAAGTGTCGCGAGCCAAAAGGTCGCGCGCGCAACAGAGACACGTGTCACCGCGCGAGGCACTTGCGAGAGCGCGAGATGCGTCGTGGCAAGAGACGTGGTGAGGCGGGCCGACCAAAAGGCCATGATGACTTCGCGTGCGCGCAGTCTCTTTTGCAGATGCTCGGTGTGTCCTACAAAACCTTTTGCACCAGCTGCGCCGCTCCGCGCGATCGCTTCTTTGCTGACAGGTCCGGTGACGAGCGCGTGCCAATCTTTGCTCGACACCAAATCGCACGCCTGATCGATCCACGAGAGTTGAGCGACACCCGTCCGTTTGGTAGGCGCGCCGAGCACGCGATCCTCTGTCGCAAGCGAGGGGCCGGGTTGCCAGCCAAACACTCCCGCGCCGGTCACCGATCGCGGATCGTCTACGAATTGAGGTGGTTTGACGTGTCGCGCTTCTGCAGCGCGAGTGAGAGCGCCGCGATCGCCGACGAGCAACACGCAAGCTTTTTGAATCTCTCGAGCCGCAACGACCGACACCTCTGGGCCGATACCCGAGGCGCAACCGACGCTCACTGCCAAACGAACCGTCATGCGTTTTCCTCATCGGGCATGCGCAGTACATAGCCGGCGCCGCGCAAGGTGTGGAGCGGCAGAGAGTCGCCAAGTTTGGCGCGCAGTCGGCGGACGTGAATGTCGACGGTGCGCGCGCCCCCCTCGTAGCGAGCCCCCCAAACCCGCGCCAGCAGCTGATCGCGCGAGAACACGCGACCGCGATTGGCCGCCAAGAATGAGAGCAACGCAAACTCGCGCGCAGTCAACACGATGACATGTCCATCTCGAGTGACCTCATGCGACGCGCGATCGATCAGCACTTGGCCAACCTTGGTGCGCTCTTCGCTGGAGAACTCCGATCGCTTCCATTCGAGCGCACGCACGCGGCCGTAGAGTTCTGCGGGAAGGCACGGGAGCGCCACGAAGTCGTCATGACCTTGCGATGGATCCAAACTGCCAACTTGTTGCTCGGAGACCCCAACGATCACCGGTACGCGCGCAAAGCGCCGGTCGCGACGCGCGTGCCTGATCGCCAATCCGGCAAGATCTGGCCGGTGTCCGACGTCCAACATCAGCATGCGCGGCTCTTCGTCGTCCAAGAGCAGCTCGCTGATGTCGTCGAACAAGTCACCGACCACGACCTCCGCGCCGAGCTGCGCGAGGTGACTGGCAAGGTCGCCTGAACGATCCGCGGCAAGCACGACGAGCCTCTTCGCATCAGGGCGTGCCTTCACGCGCACGTTATATTCGCTCGGCTCACGTCTTGCTACCGGCGGTGGTGATGAACGCTGCTCTCGCCTGCTTGGTCGCCGCCGCTCTCTTCGCTGTGGCATGCGTCGACGACCCCGAGGCCGAAGATGTCGACGGTCCACCACCGCTAGAATCTCGCATCGAGCTCGTACCGATCGCCCCCTCTGCCAATCATGTTTGGATCGATGGGCACTGGGGTCTCGGCGGCAGCGCCTACTCATGGCAGCCGGGGCAGTGGGTCGCGAGGCCGGCTCCGCAGGCGGTCTATTTGCCCGGTCGATGGGAGCGTCAGCGTCGCAGATGGGTGTATGTCGACGGCGGCTGGCGCTACTAGCGCAAGGCCAGAAATCCGGCCTGTCCGTAGGCGCGCCAGATCACTTCGACTGTGCGAAAACCAACTTGGTGCAGAAGCGCGTCATGCTCGCTCGGTCGAACCGGAAAGAAGGCGACGCCTTCTCGTGCGAGATGTTTTTCGATCGTCTGCGCATCGCGACCTTGCTCACGCTGCCACTCGACCCAACGCGCTCGTTGGAGCACGTGACCTTCGTCGGTCTCCGCTCGCACGTTCTCGAACACGACGAGCACGCCGCTCGGAGCGAGCAACTCATGACAACGAGTGACCGCTCGCTTGCGCGCGTCCGCGTCGCCATAGTGATGACACTGCACGGCCGTGATCACATCGAGGCTCGCCATCGACGGCAGGTCCTGCGAACCGACTGCCAAAAACTGATCAGCAGGCAACGAGAGGCGCCCGCGCGCTAAATCGAGCATGGCCGCGGACGGATCGGCGGCTAAAAACAGGGTATTTGGTGAACGTTTGATCGCGCGCTCAATCAGCACCCCAGGACCTGCGCCCGTGTCGAGCCAACGCGCGGGCGATGGATGGACTGTGAGCGCGACGTCGATTGCGGTCTCGATCATCACGCGATGAAAGGGGATGGTCTTGCTGACCTCGACCTCGTAGTCCGCGGCCTTGTGCGCGGTCGCGTTGTCGCTCATCCCACGCGTGTCCCGCCCACTGTGATCGACGAGATCTTGATCGTGGGGCAGCCAACGCCCACGGGAACGCTCTGGCCGTCTTTGCCGCAGGTCCAAATGCCGTCGCTCACTTCCACGTCATTGCCGAGCATCACGACTTTGCGCAGAACGTCTGGTCCGTTGCCGATCAAGTTCACGCCCTTCAACGGCGCGGTGATCTTGCCGTCTTCGACGAGATAACTCTCAGTGAGCGAGAAGACGAAGTCGCCGTTCGAGATGTCGACCTGACCGCCACCAAACTTGCGCGCGAACACACCCCGCTTGACGCTCTTGAGGATCTCTTCTGGATCATGCGGTCCGGCGGCGAGGATGGTGTTGGTCATGCGTGGCATCGGTGCGCACGCAAAGCTCTCGCGACGTCCGTTGCCGCTTGGCGCAAGCTTGTAGTGTTTGGCGCTCAACCGATCGTGGAGATAGCCGCGCAGTTTGCCGTTCTCGATCAGCACGCTCGACTGCGGTTCGTTGCCTTCGTCATCGATGTTGATCGAACCGCGCGACTGCAGAAGCGTCGCGTCGTCTATCACCGTGCAGAGTTCGCTCGCGACGA
>JAYVXK010000263.1:0-2232 GCA_043785265.1 Myxococcales bacterium
AGGTAAACATACCGGCCGTCGAACGCTCCGCCGATGAAGAAGTTGGCTCCGCGCCCATTGGCGGTTGGGAACACAGTCTGCAAGTCGAACGCAGACCACGACGTGGTCGCGTTGAAGTTCGTTCGCGTGTCGTAACGAGCCACCACGCCGTTGTTTGGCCAGTTGTGGTTGTCTGGCAAGAAGTAGACATAGCGGCCGTCGAACGCGGCAGTCTTGAAGCGTTTGGCGTCTGCGTTGACTTGGGTGGTGTCAAAGGTGGACCACGAAGCAGCGGCCGTGAAGGTCATCGCCTAGCGCGCACGCCTCAAGCGGCTCGGCATCATCGACGCAAACCCAGGACGACTTTCATCACCCGCAGGTTACTCGACTCCGCCTCGTGAGTTGCGTCTCACGGTTGTGTGACGTCCGCGTCTCCGAGTGAAACCGCTGCGCCTTCCTTCCACACAACATTGGGCCGGTCCTGAAGTGGTGTTGTCGCATCGCCTTGTTCGAATGCCTGAATGACGAGGCTGGACTGCGACGGCGCAACGTCCCAGTCGTGTGCGGAAGCCACCTGGAACAGATAGATTCGGGTGTCATGCTGACGCCACGTCACTTCGGTTTTGAGATAGTGAGAGCCGCGTGCAATCCAGCCCTGCCAAGTAATGGGTGAGCCTTTCAACATCGCAGAAGCAATGGTCGGCTTGTCCGCATCCGAGAACAGTCGCTGCCCGTCGATCCAAACGCACAACAGCTCGCCATCGAACGCGCGAGACGTCGTGTCTTGAAAGGTGATGCTCACGTGTGTGGCGGATGAGTCGCCGATGCCGCCGTAGACAGGTGCGTCTCCGCACGAGGGCGTCCTCGACGGCACCTTGGCAGGCGGCGCCGTGTCGCATGCAAGCGCCAACGCGAAGCAGGCCAACCCCAGTTGCGAAATCTCCCACCTACCCAAGCCTGTCTCGTACCACGGAGGCGTCGTGAACACTCGCGCAGCCGCGTGTACCTCTTCCCCGCACCGCACCTCTGCCTGACCCTGACCCCTCACCGTACCTCCCCGCGCGCGTCTCCCAAGGAGTACATTCCCCCCGTGGGTCAACGCAGCAACACCGAAACGATCGTCGCCATCCTCAAAGCGTTCCTCGACCAACGCACCTGGAAACAAGCCGATCTCGCGCGCCACGTCGGCGTCGCCGCCGCCACAGTGCACAAGCGCCTCGAAGAGCTTCGCGCCAATGGCATCCCCTTGGACTCCGAGAAAGAACACCCCCACGTCTTCTGGAGCGTCCCCAAAAGCTGGTACCCCGGCGGCGTCCTGTTCACAGGCGACCAGCTCACGCAGATCTTTCGTCAGCTCTCGCGATTGCCCAAAAGCAAAGCGCGCAATCAATTGATCGAGAGTCTGTTGAAGTTCCTTCCCAGCGGCGGTCAACCCCAAGTGGCCGTCATGGCGCCCGAGTCCACCGCGCGCGAAGAGCAATACCTTCCCATCCTCGAAGACGCCGCCAACCAGGAGGTCGCTCTCCAATTCCGATACTTCAGCGCGAACCGCGGGAGCGAAGCCACACGCCACGCCTCCGTCTACCGCGTGTTGCTCGGCTCACCTACGCGCTTCGTGGCGACGTGCCATCGCAGCGACACGCTCAAGTGGTTTCGCGTCGAGAGCTTGTCCGACGCGAAGCTCGACCCGCGCGAACCGTTTCGCGACGCCGATCCCAAGAAGGTGGACGCCTACCTCCGCGCGAGCCTCGACGGCTTCCACGACGCCGGCCAACCCGCCAAGCACGAGTTCTTCGTGAGCGATCCCGAAGCACGCTGGGTCGCGCGCAACCTCCTCGAAGAGATGCACGCAGACGAAGTCCCCGGCGGCATCCGTGTGTCGCTCGAGACCTCCGCGCTCGCCCGTCTCGCACGCTTCGTCGTGGGTCTCGGTGGCGCTGCCAAACCGCTCAGTGTTGCTTTGGAGAAGGAAGTCGCCGCGCTCGCGACAGGTGCGCTCGCCTCGATTGCGAAGAGCTAGAACCACCCGCAAATTGGCGGATGTCTCGAAGACATGGCCGGCAGGGTCGAGACTGGGACCCAAGGACCATGATACGAGTCTTGAATGGGGACGAATCGAAGTCTAGCTTGGGTGGTCGGATTTTGCGGCTTGGTCGTCGCAGTGAGCTGCGGCGCGCGCGACAGCAGCAACGTGGAAGCCGACGCGAGCGCGTCTGGACCTTCCTATGTTCCCACCGCCGAACAACAAGTCCG
>JAYVXK010000264.1:0-7466 GCA_043785265.1 Myxococcales bacterium
CAAAAGGGTAAGTACAACGGCAGTGAGTTCGTCTTGTATTCACAAAAGGGGCAGAAAACAGCCCAATTGTGGTTCGGTTTCGTGTCCAACTAAACCTTAGGTTAACCGCAGCCCGTCCTTGCTATCGCCGAGGATGCGTAGTCGGACAGGGGGGCGTAAGATCGAGACATGCGACGAGCCTTCGTGCTGGGTTTACTTTCGTCGGTCGTCGCGGCTTGCAGCCTCCTTACGTCGCTCGAGGGGCTCGCCCCACGGAGTCCAGTCGATGCCGGAGCGGACACCACGAGCGACGTCGCCGTGCCAGACACGAGTGTGGATGCGATCGCAGTCGACAGTGCGGATGCGGCAGACGCGTTCGTGCCTACGGGGGCGGTCGCGCTTTCGGCGGGCGGACAATTCACCAAGTATGTGGGTGGCTCTGGTCAGCACGTGTGCGTCATTGCAGCGAAAGATGGCGCGGTCTATTGTTGGGGAGCCAATGAGCATGGACAACTCGGCAACGGGGCAACAGGCGCGGGTAACAAGACTAAGGATCTAAGGATTGCCACTCGCGTGGACATGGACAGCACGCAACAACCTCTGGTTGGCGTCGACCAAGTGTCCGTGGGTTCGTGGCACTCGTGCGCACGCAAGGGCGCCGACGTTTATTGCTGGGGACAGGCACAATCAGGCGCGATCGGCGACGGGACGTTCGGCATGTCGGCGCCTGACGTGACCCGTCCGACGCACGTCGGGGGGCTGGGCGCAAAACTTCTC
The DNA here is from genome assembly GCA_043785265.1 of Myxococcales bacterium. GTDB lineage: Bacteria > Myxococcota_A > Polyangia > Polyangiales > Polyangiaceae > JANYHY01. The sequence continues at coordinate 757 of JAYVXK010000264.1, forward strand.
GCGGCTGGCGGTGCGCACACTTGCGTCGTCGACCTTAGTGGCGCGGTTCGTTGCTGGGGATACAACAGCATCGGGCAACTGGGACACGCCACCAACACGGGCGGCGATCAATACGCTCTTAGTTTGTTTTTTGATCCCTCGGGTGCGTACGTCAATACTGCGCCGACGCCGGCCGCATTCAATGCAATCGCGACAGACCTAAGCTTAGGTAGCGTCGACACATGCGCACTGGCGGGCACGACCAACGTCTATTGCTGGGGAGACAATTCTCAAGGGCAGCTTGGGACTGGCGGAACGAATCCAGTTTCGGGTCCCAACGAGGTGCAAAAAAATTCGTTTGCCGGCACGGCCTACCTAGGGTCCGTCACGCAATTCTCTTCGCGCGCGAGTCACGCGTGCGCTGTGCTTCAGGACAACAGCGTGTGGTGCTGGGGTCAGAACAATGGCGGTCAAGCGGGGTTCGACACGGCCAGTCTCACGATCAACTACGCATTCCCCGACAAATCCCTGCCCAACGCGGGCGCAGCGAGCGTCGGCACGAATGACGGAAACAGCTGCGCGGTCACGCCAACGGGCGAAGTGTGGTGCTGGGGATTCGACGATCAAGGTCAACTCGGAGACGGCACCACCACGACCACGTCGACCGCGGTACAAGTCTTGGGTCCCAACGGCAAAGGCGTGCTCACAAACGTCGCCCGCGTCGCCTTGGGTTACACCTTCGCCTGCGCGTTGAAGACGGACCACACCGTCTGGTGTTGGGGCAACAACGACCATGGCCAACTCGGCGACGGAACGACACTTTCGAATCCGTATCCGGTCCAGGTGAAGGGGATCCCTTAGATCGCTGCTCGCGTCCTTAGCTCGATCCCGCTCCCGTCCGCCGTCCCCGTTTGCTGTTCGTTTCAACTCACGAGCTTGCAGAGCGCCTCAGTAAATTGCTTGGTACTCGCCGTACCGCCAAGATCGCCCGTGCGGTGCTCCCCGCTGTCATACAGTTTGGTGAGCGCCATCTCGATCGTGTCGGCGCGCGCGTCATCGTGCATGTGGCGCAGCATCATCACCGCGCTTTGGATCACCGCGGTGGGATTGGCGATGCCTTGTCCGGCGATGTCAGGCGCGCTCCCGTGAACCGCTTCGAAGACGGCGCAGTGTTCGCCGATGTTGGCTCCCGGCACGATGCCAAGTCCACCGACGAGGCCCGCTCCGAGATCACTGAGGATGTCCCCATACAGATTCTCCGTGACGATGACATCCAACCGATTCGGATTTCGGACCATCTGCATCGCGCACGCATCGACGATCATCTCGGCAGGTTCGATCTTAGGGTACCTCTGCGCGACCTTACGGTAGCAATCGAGGAGCAGGCCATCACTTAGCTTCATGATGTTGGCCTTGTGTACGACGGTCACGCGTTTTCGCCCGTGTTTGTCGGCATATTTGAACGCGTATTCGCAGATGCGCGTGCACCCTTTCTCGGTGATGAGCTTGATGCTCTGGGCGATGCCCGGCATGATCATCAACTCGAGACCCGCGTAGAGGTCCTCTGTGTTCTCGCGCACGATCACCAGATCGGTGCCCTCGAAGCGAGGCTCGACGTGAGGCAAACTGCGAATGGGTCGAACGTTCGCGTAGAGATCGAGTGTTTGTCTGAGTGTGACGTTGACCGAGCGAAATCCTTTTCCGATGGGCGTGCCGATCGGCCCCTTCAGCGCGATGCGATTGCGCTTGATGGACTCGAGCACATCCTCTGGCAGTGTCGTGCCGCGCGTCTCCGCGACAGCTGCGCCGGCGTTGTGCACCTCCCACTCGATCTTGGCTCCAGCGGCCTCGAGAACGCGCTGCGTGGCTTCGCACACTTCAGGGCCGATGCCGTCGCCAACAATGAGAGTGACCGTGACCATGATGCGACGTTGTAGCGGCTGCAGGCACGAGATCCAAGGGGGAGAGGGGAACGGGGCACCCTCCAGCTCTCGTGCTAGACCCGTCGTCCAATGGACTCCTCAACAGTCGTCGCCAATGGCATCGCGCTCAACATCTTGTCGTGGACACCAACGACGCCGCGCCCTGACCTCCTTCCTGTCGTCCTCGTGCATGGCTTCTTGGACGCCGCGAACACGTGGTCACCGGTCGCCGAAATCTTGAAAGATGCCGGATATACGGTGTTGGCGCCTGATTTACGCGGGTTTGGCGACTCGGGGCGCGTTGGGGCGGGTGGCTACTATCACTTTCCGGATTATGTCGCGGACCTCGCGCACTGGACCGAGCAAGCGTTGCCCAATCAGAAAATGTTGCTCGTCGGTCACTCGATGGGAGGCACTGTGGCGACGCTCTTTGCATCGACGCTTGGTGAGCGTGTGCACAAGCTCGCGCTTCTCGAAGGATTGGGACCGCCGGAGACGCCGCCTGAGATGGCACCGCTCCGCATGCGTCGATGGATCGCCGATCTGACCAAACATCGCGCGCGGGGTGCGGAACAACCGATGACGGAAGACGAAGCGTTTGCGCGTCTCAAGGGCAATCACGCGCGGGTCGCCGATGACATCCTGAGGCCAAGAATGCGTGCGCTCGTTCGCGGCAACGATAAGGTCACTTGGGCGTTCGATCCGCTTCATCGCACGACCTCCCCCATGCCGTTTCAAGCGTCGATGCACCGCGCGTTCGCCAGTGAGATTGGCTGTCCGGTGTTGTACGTCAGCGGCGGCAAGCTTGGGTATCACCCTCCGGACGAAGACGAGCGCTTGACGGCGTTCAGGTCGCTCACGCGATTCGAGCTGCCAGAGGCTGGGCACATGATGCACTGGACGGAGCCAAACGCGCTCGCATCAGTGTTGCTCACCTTTTTTGGTTGAGCGTGCCAAGCACATCAGGCGATCATCCGCGCATGGACTTCTCCACGCCGCAGACACTCGAGCCCATCCTCGCGCAGATGCGCGACATCATGGATCGCCTCGTTCTCCCTCTCGAAGCCAAGTACGGGCTCACCGGGTCGCTACGCACGATCCTGCCTGATTTGCGCCTTGTTCGCGATCAGGTCAAGGCGTTGGGGTTATGGACACCGCAGCTGTCCAAAGACCTCGGGGGCATGGGCCTGACGTTGCTAGAGCACGCGCAGGTCAGTGAAGTCCTGGGTCGCAGTCCGCTCGGTCACTACGCGTTCAACTGCCAAGCACCCGACGCGGGCAACATGGAGATCCTCGCTCTGTTCGCCACTGTCGAGCAGCGCGAGCAATACTTGTTGCCGCTCGTGAGCGGAAAGGTCCGCAGTTGTTTTGCCATGACCGAGCCTGAGCTCGCGGGGAGCAATCCGACTTGGCTCAAGACGTCCGCACGCAAAGATGGCGACGACTATGTCATCGACGGACACAAGTGGTTCACGACTGGCGCAGACGGCGCGGCGTTTGCGATCGTGATGGCGGTCACTGACCCCAACGCTCCGCCGCATACGCGCGCGAGTCAGATCATCGTGCCGACCAACACACCGGGTTGGCGTGTGGTGCGCAACATCTCGGTCATGGGTCACGCGGGCGATGACTGGGCAAGCCACTCCGAGGTGCGACTCGACAACGTACGGGTGCCGCAAACAAATCGCATCGGCGAAGAGGGCGCCGGATTTTTGATCGCTCAGGAACGCTTGGGACCGGGACGCATTCACCACGCGATGCGCTGGATGGGAATGTGCGAGCGCTCCTTCGAGATGATGTGCACGCGCGCCGCAAAACGCGAACTGTCGCCGGGCAAGGTGCTCGGGCAAAAGCAAACCATTCAGACGTGGATCGCCGAGAGTCGCGCAGAGATCAACGCCGCGCGACTGATGGTGATGCACGCCGCATGGAAGATGCAAAAAGAAGGCGCGTACGCCGCTCGCGAAGAGATTTCACTCATCAAGTTCTTCGCCGCCGATGTGTTGCAGAAGGTCGTCGACCGCGCGCTCCAGACCCATGGCGCGCTCGGTCTCACGGACGACACTGTCCTCGCGAGCTTCTATCGATTCGAGCGTGCAGCGCGCATCTACGATGGGCCAGACGAAGTTCACAAGAGCGTAGTCGCCAAGCGAATCTTGAAAGCGTACGGCGTCGAACTCAAGTAGCGAGTACGATCAAACGATGCCGCTCGTCGTTCGGTCAATGGTCGCGATCGCTCTCGGGTTGATCGCGTGCGGCAATCACCCGCCACCTGTCACGGCCATGAGCGCCGTCATCATCGCCAATCATTGCAGCGGTCTGTCCAAGCAAGACTCCGTGCGCGCACAAGAGACCATGAACGCGCTCGTCGAACATTGCGACTCGGTGCCGCACGGCGAGGCGACCTTTCGAGTCGTGCTCTATCCCGATGGCAGCATCTCGTTTGCGGCAGCAGCAGACGGCGGCGACGGCGCGCAAGCAGGCGGCGAATTGCCCATGTGCGTCGTGTCTCATCGATTGCGTCACAAGGTGAAGCTCACCGCAGAGTGCGACATCGACGTGAAGCTCGCGCAGACTTCGATCGACTCTCCATAAGTATGGTGTTGCAAGCCATGTCGACCGCGGCGATAACCCCGCTCCATGCTCAACATCGATCTCACCGGGAAGCGCGCTCTCGTTGCGGGCGTCGCTGACGACGGCGGTTTTGGATTTGCCATCGCAAAGTCGCTCGCAGAAGCGGGCGCGACAATCGTGCTCGGCACGTGGCCTCCTGCGTTCGGCATTTTTCAGACGATTTTGAGTCGTGGCAAACTCGACGAGAGTCGCAAACTCTCCAATGGCAAGCTGCTCGACTTCGAAAAAGTCTATCCGCTCGACGCAGAGTTCGACACCCTGCAGGACGCTCCTGAAGAGCTGCGCGCGAGCAAACGTTATGCAGACAAGGGCGACTTTTCGATCGAAGGGTGCGCGGCACGCATCAGGCAAGACTTCGGCGAGGGGTCACTCGACTTCGTGGTGCACTCGCTCGCCAATGGTCCTGAGGTCAAAAAGCCTCTGCTCGAGACGTCACGCAAGGGTTATCTCTCGGCGGTCGGCGTCAGCGCTTATTCGATGGTGTCCATGGTTCAGCGCTTCGGTCCGCTCGTTCGCAAGGGCGGCGGATTCGTCTCGCTGACGTACATGGCAAGCGAGCGTGTGATCCCTGGCTATGGCGGTGGCATGTCGAGCGCCAAGGCTGCACTCGAGAGCGACACGCGCGTTTTGGCTTACGAAGCAGGCAGAAAATGGGGTCATCGCGTGAACACCATCTCGGCCGGTCCGTGGGCGTCACGCGCTGCGAGTGCGATTGGCATCATCGACGAGATGGTCGCTTACGCAAAAGCGAACTCGCCTTTGGCCGAAGCCATCACCGCAGATGACGTCGGCGCGACGGCCGCATTTCTACTAAGTCCGCTAGGCGCAGGCATCACGGGCACGGTCATTTATGTGGACAAGGGCTACCACGCGATGGGCAAGAACGTGCCGCCGGCGACGTGATCGCAACGGCTCTCTTCCAGCAGACATCGGACTGCACATGACTCCTCTCTATTCCACAAGCTCGACAGCAGTTGGCGGCCGCGAAGGCCACGTGAAGTCCGCGGACGGCATCCTCGATCTCACCTTGACCGTGCCGAAAGAAATCGGCGGCACTGGTTTGCCCGGCGCCAATCCAGAGACGCTGTTCTCAGCGGGCTATGCAGCATGCTTCGAAGGCGCACTGCGTATGGTGGCTCGAATGCAAAAAAAGGCGATCAAAGACGTGAGCATGACCTGCAAGGTGACGTTGCATAAGACCGACCAGGGAGGCTTCCAGATCTCCGCGGAGTTGCATGGGCACATCCCCGAGTTGCCCAAGGCCGAAGCCGAGGCCCTCATGAAGTCAGCGCACGAAGTGTGTCCATACTCGATCGCGACGCGCAACAATGTTGATGTGAAGCTCTTCGTCGACTGAAGTACCATCGTCGATCCCATGATCGATGCGACGCGCGCGGTGAGAGCGGGTGAAGAGCTCGACTCCCTGAAATTAGCCGGATTTCTCTCTGTGCACGTCGAAGCACTCGCCGGCCTCAGTGCCGGCGAACTGATGATTGAACAGTTTGGCGGCGGCCATTCGAATCTCACTTATCTGATCAAAGCGCGCGGCGGCGAATACGTGCTGCGTCGACCTCCGTTTGGCAACAAGGTCAAGACCGCACACGACATGAGTCGCGAAGTGCGCGTCACCACCAAGCTCGCGCCGCATTATCCACCTGCGCCGCATGTGCTCGCGCACACGGACGACGAGTCGATTTTGGGTGTGCCGTTTTACGTGATGGAGCGCATACGCGGAGTCATCCTGCGCAAGCGCTTGCCTGATGCGCTGGTCATCGACGCGCCTCTCGCGCGCAAGATGTCGGCCTCGGCGATCGACGGTCTGGCCGATCTGCACGCCATCGACTACCAGGCTGTCGGCTTGGGCGACTTTGGCAAACCAGAAGGCTACGTCACCCGACAGGTTACAGGGTGGACCGAGCGCTACGCCAAGTCGCAAACAGACGATGTGCCTGACGTACTCGCGATTGCAGATTGGCTGAGCACACGCATCCCAACGTCGCCCGCACCCACCGTCCTCCACAATGATTGGAAGTACGACAATCTGGTGCTCCATGAGAACGATCTCTCGCGCATCATCGGCGTTCTAGACTGGGAAATGGCCACGATCGGCGATCCGCTGATGGATCTCGGCACCGCGCTCTCTTACTGGGTCGACCCAACCGATGACGACATGAT
>JAYVXK010000265.1:0-7421 GCA_043785265.1 Myxococcales bacterium
TTCCCTCGTTCGAATCGATCCGACCGATGCAGAGGCGCGAGCGAGCCTGGTGCGCGTATTGGACGGCACCGGGCGCACCAAAGACCTCGCGAAGATCCTCGAGCAATCGCTGACGGGCAATGGCGAGGACATGGCAGCGCGCGTGCGACTCATCTCGCTTTATGCCTCCGACGAAAAAGAGATCGAAAAAGCACTGCCACACCTCGAGTTCGTTCTTGCGCACGATCCACAGTCCGCTCCGGCTCGAGCCACCGCAGTCGCGCTGCTCGAGGTGAAGACGGCCTCTGCACGCGCAGCGGAAGCGTTGGCACAAGCGGCGGAAACCGAAGGGGCCTACGCCGAAGCCGCAAAGTATTGGGGGATCACACTCGAGCACGCACGCGGACAGAAACGGCTAGTCGCGTTGAAGCGACTGACCGAGCTGCGCCAAGATCGTCTGGACGATCTGCCAGGCGCGTTCGAGACCGCCGAGGCCGCGCTCGCGCTCGATGCAGCCGATGCCGATCTGCTCGCCCGTTACACGGGTTTGGTTCGCGCACTGGGCAAGCAGGCGGAAGCAACTCGCACATTGCAACGTGTCTCGAGTGCAGTGCGCGACCCATCTGCGCGTGCGCGACTGACCATCGAACTCGGCGAACTGCTCCTCGCTACGGGCGATTCAAAACGTGCGCGAGCGGCTTTTTCAAGCGCGATTTCGACTCCGGGCGCAGCCGATGACGTGACCGTGCACGCGGCACGCGCTCTCGTGCGGGTGTTCGAAGAAGACGGCGATCATGCGTCACTCGCAGACATGCTCGAGCGCATCGTGAAGAGCGATCCAGAAGCATCGCGCCGACTCGAAGCGAGTCAGAAACTGGCCGAGCTCGCAACAGGACCTCTCGGCGATCCCGCTAAGGCAATCGTGGCGTGGCGCGGCCTGCTCGAAGGTCCCACGCGAGCCCGTGCGTTGCGCGAGCTGGAGCCTCTGCTCGATCAAATGGGTGATGCGCTCGGTCTTGCCGAAGTGCTTCGTTTGCGGGCGACGGACTCACGCGATCCAACCGAGCAACGCGACCTTTACGTTCGTGCTGCGGACACGCTCACGTCGTCGTCTGGGAATGTCGCGGAGGCGTCTGCGGCTTGGGCAGAAGTCGTCAATCGTTTTGGGGCGTCGACCGACGTTCTCGCGCGCTGGATGCCACTGCTCGAGAATCAAGGTGATTGGGACGGCCTCGCTCGGGCTCTCGAACTCGCGGCTCAGATCGCTCCGCACGAACAGAAGGCAGCGTGCTTCGTGCGGCTCGGCACGCTCCGCGGACAGCGCAATCGAGACCTTCTCGGCGCAGTGAGCGCGTTTCACAAAGCGCTCGAGATCGACCCTAGCGAGCCGGCCAGTCGCACCGCGCTCGAGCAGATTCTCGCGCAAGACGACAATGATGCGGCTCTTGCTGCAGCCAGTGCGCTCGAGCCGTTGTATCGGGTCGAAGCTTCGCGCGGGGGTTTGCTCCGCGTGCTCTCGCAGCGCGCGACTCGAGGACGAACACCCGAAGAACGATTGGGTGCCATCGGTGAAGCGCTTGCACTTGCCGAGGCGATGCCCAATGAGCGAGCGCGCGCCGTCGATCTCGCCGCGCACGGAATCAGCGAAACACTGGCACTTGGTGATGATCCGCAATCGTGGGTCGCTGCCGTGCTGCGCTTGACTCGAGATGCGGGACAAGAGCGCACACGAGCGGAAGCGTTGTTGCGCGCGCTCGGCAAGAGTCCCATCGACGGCGCCGCGCGCATGCATGTCGCTCATGCTGCCGCGCGCGCCGCGGCCGCCGCACAAGACGCTCCAGCCGCGGTCGAAGTTTATCGGCGAGCGATTGCGTTCGCGCCAGACGCTTCGGACCTCACGCGCGAGCTCGACGCGTTGCTGCGCGAGCAGGGCACACCCGCGGATCGCCTCCAGCTCTATCGCGATGCCGTGGCTCGAGAGCGCGACCCGATGCAACTGGCGATGCTGCATCGATCCATCGCGCATGTCTTGAACAACGAACTGGGCGACGCAGCGGGCGCGGCGGCAGAACTCGCCGCCGTGTTGGAGATCGATCCCAACGATGTCGTTGCAGAGAACACGCTCGTCGACCTCTTGCTCGCGCGTGGATCTGCCAGTGAGGCGTTGACGTGGATGGCGAGGCGGCTGAGTCATCTAACGGAGAGCTCTGAGCGTCGCGCGTTGCTGCTGCGTCTCGCCGATCTCGCAGCCACCCATGATCAGCACGAGACGGCGAGGCAACACGCCCGAACCTTGCTCGAGGACGAAGCCGCGACAGCCGAAGACCTCGACGGCGTGGAGCACGTGGCAGAGCGCGTGCGCGACGTCGAACTCACGCGAGACGTCACGAAGGCACGTGCTGCGCGCTCCGTAGCCCCGCTCGATCGTATCTTTTGGCTGACCCGACTCGGCGAGATCGACGCAGAACTCCGCGGCGATCCTGCCGCAGCGGCAGAAGCATGGAAGAGCGCTGGGCGTGTGGCGATCACGAGTGGGGACGCTGTTGCTGCGCGCAAGTTGTTCGAGCGCGTGCGCCGCGTCTCTCCTTTGGATCGCGACGCGGCGACCGTTCTCGCAGAGATGATGCAAGCCAGCGAAGAGTGGGGCCCGCTCGCAGAACTTCTCGCTGTCCTCGTCGACTGCGCGACCAGCCCATCTGATCGCGTGGCGACTCTTTTGCGATTGGCGGAGGTGTTGGCGACCCATGCGGGAGACCTTGCGGGCGCCTTCGACGCAGCTGCGCGAGCGTTCGAAGAAGCGCCGACAAATCCGCGTGTGTTGAACGCCGCAGTGGGTTATGCCGGGCGCGCCGACGGTATCGCTCGAATGGAGCGTGCTCTGCAAGATGCTGCGAGCCGCGTCGAAGAGCCGAACGACAAGGCGCTGCTTGCGGCGGCGCGAGCGCGACTCGTCGCACGGACTTCACCGAAGGACGCAGTGCGCGCGATCATGTCCGTACTCGGCGATGACGCCGTCGAGCTGAGCATGCGAATCGGCATCGCGCGCGAGCTCAATCTGGATCTCGGTCAACTCGCCGGGGAATCTTCGTCGCGACGTCAGATCTTCAAATGGCAGAACGAACACGATGAGGATCGAGCCAAAATTGCCGCTGAATGGGCCCGTTTCGAAGATGCGACCGGTCACGCGGATCGCGCGCTCGAGCTCTTTCGGGCGGCGCTCGCAGCAGGCGCGGACGTTGGAGCAGAGGTCGCACGGCTCACGCTAGCGTCTGGTGACGTCATCGGCGCGGCACAGACGATGCGCGATCTCGCGAAGGCGGCCGAGGGTCCGGCACGACGCAAACTCAGAATCGAATTGGCAACACTGCTCTGTGGTCAGCCCGGACACGAAGCCGATGCGTTGACCGAGCTGAAAGAGTTGTTGTCCGAGGCTCCCGAAGACTCCGCCGCGCTCGGTCTCGCCGCAAAGCTCGTGCGAAACGACGCATGTCGCGCAGAGGCGTCAGCTTTGCTCGAGACGGCACTCAGCCGCAACAGCGACCCGGCAGAGCGATCTCGCGTGCTGCGTGCGTTGCTCGAGGGCGCGCTCGACGCTCCCATCGAGACGCGACGTGGATGGCTCGAGCAGGTCGTCGCGATTGGTAAGAGTGGCACCAAGGACCAAGCGCTCGACGCGTTGCTCGTCGGACTCGTCGAGTTGCCCGCGACCCATGCGTGGTGGGACGAAGCCGAGCGACTCGCGCGCGAACTAGACCGTCCCAACGAGGTCGCAGAAGCATACCGTCACGCGCTCGCGACGCCTCTCACCGAGGCTGATTTACTGGAGGTCGGACAACGGGCCGTGGCCTTCCAAGAGGAGTGGTTCGAAGACCCAACCGGTACGATCCGTATCCTCGATCGCCTCGTCGACGCAGAGCCCGATGGGGGGTGGGCGTTTGATCGACTCAAGCTTTTGTATGACGCGCAAGAGCGTTGGGATGATCTCTTTGCGCTCTACGACCGTGCTCTCACACGCGCGGACGCCGCGCGAAAGATGGAGCTGCTCGAGGACGCCGCGCAGATCGCAAAAGACTTCGCGAAGAACGCCGACCGCGCCATGGCGTACATGGAGCAACTGCTTAATCTCAAGCCGACCAACGAACGGCTCATTGCATCGCTCGAGCGGTTGTACGAGAGAAACGGGCGGCATCGTGAGTTGATCAGTCTCCTCGGCGCGCGCCTGCCTGCGCTCAGCGACGGCGACGCACGCACCATGCGCGTGCGCATGGCGACGCTCTGGCTCGATGAAATTGGCGATGCCGCTGCGGCGCTTTTGGTGGTCGAAGATCTCATCGCGAGCAGTGACGACCCCGCGATATCGACGCGCTTGCTCGAGCGCATTCTCGCGGCCGCATTGCCCGCGGACGAAGTAAAAAAGTCACTGCCGCCGACGATGTCGCCCGTCACGGAGAGCATCGCTGCCGCAGCGCGCACTTCGATTCCACCGCCAACAGCGCGTCCGTCGTCTCCGCCACGAGCGTCTTCTCCTCCACCCAAGACCCGTGGCAAGCGTGTGCTCGTTCGACAGCGCGTCGCTGCTTTCTTGCGCGATCGTTACGCCAACCCAGGAAGCGAGGGGCACCTGGCGCGCGTGCTCGAGATTGAACTCGAGAGCGTGAAGAGCGCGAAGGAGCGCATTCGGCGGCACAGAGAACTTGCGGGGCTCTACGCGCAATTGGGCGACGAACTCGCCGCGCTTGAGCACTGCGTGTCGCTCGTCATGCTGGAGCCGGACGCTGCATCGAACCGCACGCAACTCGAAGATCTCGCCGCGAAGACCGGTCGCTTCGACCGCATGGCCGAGGTGCTGGTCGCTGCCGCAGAAGACGGCGCGGACGACGACTTGCGCGCCCAGTTGCTCCTGCAAGCTGGGTTGATCTGGTCGGACAAACTTGGTGACCCAAGCCGGGCGATCGACTTGCTGTTTCGCGTGCAAGTGCTCGATGGCCCCATCGCGATCGTGTCGAGCGGAGTGCGCAGACTCGATGAGTTGCTCCAAGGCGCGGGGCGAGATGCAGAGCGGCTTGGTGTGCTCGAACGGCTCGCGCAAATCGAGTCGGGGCCAGAAGCCAAACGTGCGGTGCTTGGAAACGTCGCGAAGCTCGCCTCGCAGTTGGGTGAAATCGATCGGGCGGTCGCTGCATGGGAAGCATGCCTGACGGACACACCCAAAGATCTCGAAGCGCTGAGCGGGCTCGTGGAGATCCTCCAAGCAGACCGTCGTGTGCGTTTGCTCGTTGATGCACTAGAGAAGCGCGCAGCTGCTTGGGATGACCAGTCCAAGGCTCGCGCCGATCGTGTGCAAATTGCACATATTTGGGAGCGTGATTTGGCCGCTCTCGAACAAGCCGCGAGTGCGTGGGCGCGGGTCGAGGCGGACTTCGGCGAGAGCGAAGAGAGCATTGCTGCGTCGATCGGTCTGGCCGAAAAGCTTGGCAGGCATGGTGATCTCGCCGAGCAACTCACGCGGGCGATCGCGCGGGCGACCGGGGTCGACGAGCGCAGTTCGCTTCAAGCGCGACGCGGCGACGTGCTGCGCACACGTCTCGGGAGAGGTGAGGACAGTGCCCGCGAATATCGCGCAGCGCTCGCGAGTCAGCCGATGCACCCAGTCGCGATCGAAGGCCTGCGTGCGTTGCTTGCGGACGAGAGCACCGAGGCCCTCTCAACTGAGATTCTCCTCGCAGCACTGAGACAAGCGGAGGACTGGCCCGCGATCCTCGATCTGACACCGCATCGGTTGCGCACGGCCAAGGACGACGACGAACGAGTGCTCGTACTGCTCGAGGTGGCGACCGCCGCAGAACAGCGCACCAGCGACCCGTCGCGAGCGTTCGAAGCGATGGTGAAAGCTCTTTCGCTCTCGAATGGCGAAGAAGCGATCGAGCAAGAAGCCGTGCGATTGGCGCAAATCACAGGCGCGTGGAAATCGTTGGCGGACACGCTGCGAGAGATCGAGACATCACTGGAGCAACAACAGATCACGGGCTCGCTCGTGCGTCTGCGACTCCGACTGGGCGAAGTGCTCGAAACTCAGCTCGACGATTTGCGGGGTGCCCTCGCGGCTCATCAACGCGTGCTCGCGGTCGACCCGAAGAGCGTCGATGCGGGCGTGGCCGCGGTACGCGTGGCGGTTCGGTCGTTGCGCTGGGACGCGGCGGCCAAGGTCGTGCTCGATCGCGCGCTCGCAGTGGGTGAGCTGGATGAAGTGCTCATCTCGCCGCTCGAGTCGCATGCGTTGGGTCCAGCGGCGTGGGACGCGCTCGCGAGTGCGATGGAGTCTGGCATCGCGGAACGGCCTCAATTGGAGCCTTTCGTCGCGCGAGACCTCGAGGCTCGCATCGCTGCGTGGCATCGCGATCGACGTGCAGACGCCGATGCGGCAGAAGCGGCTTACGGACGCGCGCTTGCGCACGAACCGCAGAATGCCGAACTCCTCGCGGCACTCGCGCAACTGCAACGTCGCGCGCGCGGTCGTCCTCTCATCGACAGTTTGCTGCGGCTCTCACAAGCGACGGGCGGCGATCTCGATCTGCTGCGAGAGGCCGCCGAGGTCGCATCGGGTGTGGTGGTCGATCGCGCGCTCGCCAAGACGATCATCGAACGAAGCTTGAAATTGGCCACAGAGCGTTGGCTAGGCCAGGACGATACCGCGCCGGTGTCTTCGGCTGCTCCGAGCGAGATCGTGTCTCATGTCGACTGGGCGCTGGGCGAGCTCGTGCGCATTCACAACGAAGAGGGCGATGCCGAACGCATCGTCGAGTTGTTGCGCTCGTCGGCGAAGCTGCCTTATGGCGCCGAACGCAAGCGCGCCATGAAGCACGAAGCCGCGCGCGTGGCGCTCTCACTCTTGAGCGACTCCGACACTGCGTTGTCTTTGTATGCAGAACTCTTCGACGAGATTCCGAGCGACGCGCTCGCGGCCTCGCAGCTTGCAGAACTGTATGCGACGCTCGGTCGATCGGACGCGCTCCTGGCGCTCCGACAACGACAAATCTCAGAGGAGACGGACGGCGCGATTCGGGCTGATTATCGGGTTTTGGCCGCGCGCCTCCAAAGCCAGGCGGGCGACCTGGACGCGGCAAGCGAGACGCTGCGAGCCGCGTTGCGAGACTGTCCTCGGCATCAACAGAGCGCGATCGATCTCGCGACGCTGCTCGAATCCGCGGAGCGCTACGGAGAGTTATGCGACTTGGTCAGCGAGCAGGCGAGCTTGGCGGAGTCGGCGGGCGACGTGCACTCGGCCGTCGAGCTCTTTGCGAAGGCCGCGCTGGTCGCAGACGAGCGCCTCGCGAACCTTGACCGCGCAGAAGCGTCGTTGGGTCGGTCGCTTCACCTCGAAGTGCGGCCGAATACTCTCGATGCCCTCGCGCGCATCCGCGAAAAACGTGACGATTGGCCGA
>JAYVXK010000266.1:0-7460 GCA_043785265.1 Myxococcales bacterium
GCAGGTGCCCACTTTGGCAAAGTTGCCCGTGACCAAGTCGGTGCGTGCGTACTGGTACTGGCCGCTTGATCCGATCGGAGTCCAGCCAGTGAGCGTGCCTTTGCAGTCGAGTGTCACGTCGTGAAAAGCGTTGTCCTGGCCTTTTTGTCGCACGAAAACGAGGTGCGTCTCAGGATAGGTAGGGTCCGTGAAGAAGATGTAACTCGCCAGGTATTGCGCCGGCGGGATGACATTGACGAACTCGGGATCGCCCGCGCAACCTACTGGAGAACTGTAGTTGCCTGGCAGGGTGAAGCACCCAGTCATGTGCGCGCCAAAGAAAAACGGATGACTGTCGTCTTGGCTTTTGACGACGAACTGTCCTGGTGCGTCGACTTCGACGACCTGACCTTGCTTGAGAGTAGTAGGTGCACCCGCGACCTGAGGTTCATAGGCTAAGGTAGTGCCGTCGACCGCACCTACGAAGCGCCACGGCGGGTTCTCGTCGAAGCTGGGTAGGCGGTTGCGGTAGCGCACGGCGACGTACTCGTGACCCAATGCTTTGACTGGGGGAATCTGCTGATGCATCCCGTCGCATGCAGGCTTCTCGAGATCGGTGCAACCGTGACCGCCCCAACTACCAATGGCTTTGGTCGCCTTGACGACACTGCCGGAGAGATCCAGAGGCTGCTGAAACCGCAGGATTTGGCCCTTGTTGAGGTTATAGGTCTGCAGCTTGCCTTTGCTGCCTGCGACGACTCCGCTCCCTGCGAGGATGTCATTGGTGGGGACGATCGACAGTTGCGTGCCGTTCTCTTGACCGACAAATGCGATCCACGGATTGCCGTAACCTGTCTCGCTCCATGTCGCGGTCGCGACATAGTTGTCGTCCCAGGCAGACGTAGGAAGTAGCAAGGTCGCACCCGTGACTGCGCTCGATCCTCCACCATAGGGAAAGATGTCATAGGCCACGACGGGCGCGCTGGTCGTGATGTGGAAGGCCTCTGAGAGCAAGGTGCCCGGCGTACCCACTCCACCTTTGACGCCAACATTGACTCCCGCGGGGCAGGAGGTGTTGTCGTCGCTCAAGAAGAGGATGCCCACTCCACCTGTAGGGATCTGATTGCCTGGGAGCGCCACATAGGTGATGGCTTGTCCGCTGCCTTGTGGCGCGTACGCGATACCGTTGAGGGCTTGTCCGGCGCGCGACACAGTGACCGTGACGGGCGAACCCCAGGTGTTGGCGACGAATGCGGCGAAGCAGGTTTGCCCAGTGAAGTCCGTCGCGCTGACTGCGTAGTATTCGCAGCCCACGCTGCTCTTGTTGGCTTTGGCGGCGTCGCACGCGGGGACGCATGTACCACCAGGAGCGCAACCTTCACTCGGCGCGCATTGCGTGAGCACATTGCCTTGGCAGTCGACGACATTGTGCAAGTCGCCGGAACACTTGACGCAGTTATTGTTGGAAGTGTCTTTGCCACCTTCCTTGAACTGGTCGATCGAGTTTTCGTCACCCGACGCATCGACGTCGCCTGCGTCCGGCAACGGAACATCGAAGAGGTGTTCTGGGCCACTCGAGCACGATGCTGTCCAAAAGGCAGACACACACAGACAAGCGACCGACCCGACAAGCAAGACTTTGCGCATGACCGCCTCCAAGGGAGGATCAGGCTAGCGCTTTGCTTTGCGCCGCGCGATGTAGGTAACGAGGATTCCACACAACGCCACGAGACCGTCGGAAGACTGGGAAGGCGTTGGCGCGCCCACAAAACAGCCACCCTTTGTATGTGGAGCGTAGCTTGAGGACCACGCGTCTGTCGCGATGGGGATGGTCACCGGGGTGACGATGTCCACACCATCGAAGAGCGCGCCGACTGTGAGTGACTCACCGCCAAGACCTGCGGGCACGCGCACTTCATACGAAAAGAGCCCGGGTGCAGACGCGCGACGAATCTCTGGAAGGACGGGTAAGGGACGTGACAAGAGGAGCACCTTGGGTTGCAAGCGTGAGGCATCGAAGAGACTTCCGCGATGACCATCGGCCGAGCGCAACTCGAGAATGACCGTGAGAGGAATGGACCCGTCGGCTGTGACGAAGTCTTCACTCAAAGACATCCAACTCGAGTCGCGATCAGGCAGCGAGCTCTTGGGGTTTTTGAGATCGTCGAGAGCGCCGAGCGCACCGAGCACATCCACTTCACCAGGACCGGCCTGATCGTAAAACGGCGCCGCACCGCGAACACGATGCGCCCCAGCCTGCAAAAGAGCACGCACTGTGTCTTGTGTGAGCGTGGGATCTCTCTCGTATAGGAGAGCCGCGATGCCGGCGACCATTGGTGCTGCCATGGAGGTGCCTGAGGACATGGCGTGGTGCGCGTCGACTTGTAGGCAGCGACTGTCTCCGGGATTACCTGACTTGTCGCGCGGGCAGGTGGTGCTGGTGAAGATGCTGGTCGGGATGCCAGGCAACGCTTGTTGACTCATCGCCGCCACGACGATTCCACCAGGAGCAAGAATGTCAGGCTTGGGGACGCCGAGCGCATTCGGACCTGCTCCAGAGAACGCGGCGACGTCGCCATCGACTGGGCGCAAGCCTTCTGTTTGACGTGGATCGCGAACTCGTCCCGTGCGATCGAGCTGCGTGACTCCCAGGGTTAGGCTTTGCCCAGAGATCGACTTCCACCCTTCGCGATTGACCGTGGCACCGACCGCGATGAGATCAGGATGCGTAGCGGGGAGGCCGACTGTGCCTTCGCGAACTCCTATGGTGAAACTGGTAGGTGTGGATCCAAATAGGTTCGCGTCACCGGAGCCGTCCAAGTAGAGCTCGGCGCTCCCCTCGCCTTGGAGCGTGACGGCATAGGACCCTGCTGGCCACTTGCCCGACCATACGACTGTGGCGCCCAGTGATCCGGCTGGCACTGCGCTGCCCTTTGCGCCCGAACCGTGAATGACACCCGCGTTGTAGTCCTTGGTGTTTTTGCCGACTTGATCACCATTGGCGACGGGAGATATCCACGTGCCGTCTGGACCGTCGAGTCCGATGGAGAGCGTCGCGCCTACGTGCTCGGTGACCCAGACTTGTACCGTCCCGCGCTGCGCACCAGCCGAGGTGATGGGAACACGCACCTTGCTGCCGTGAGACACATACACATTTTGATGAATGGGCGTGTCGACGATCGACCCGCTGTTTCCTGCGGCTACGACGATCGCGTGTCCTGGATGTGCAGGACCTACGTTGCTCGCGAGGACCTGTTCCCAAAGGATGCTTCCATCGTGGGGGCCGAAGTCACTTCCCAAGGAGAAGTTGGCGACGACTGGAACCTTCATGGCGTCTGCGCGCTCGAAGATGAACTGAGCGCCTGTAAGGATGTCTGCGTCTTCGAAGCTGGTAGAAGCCACGCGAGACACACGCGCGATGATGAGCGTCGCCTCAGGAGCAAAGCCGCCATAGGTCGTCGTGCCTCCTTCGCTCGCCGCGATCGAGGTCACATGCGTGCCGTGACCCACTTCGTCGATGGGTACCTGCTCCCCAGCCGCGATGCGCGCGTCGATGTCCGCTCCACTGAGCACCGCACCCGCCACCACTTGTCCCTTGTCGTCTTTGAGGCCGAACTTCTGCTCGAGGTCTGTGTGGAGACCCAAGGGTTTCATCGATAGGTCGAGATACCAGGCGACGCGCGACTTCTTGGTCGCCGGATCGCGAAAGTCAGAGAGAGTGACGTCGAGACCTGTGTCGGCGACACCTATCGCTACGCCTTTGCCCGTCGCGTGAGTGACCAACTGCGATTGAAAAAGCTGGGTCGAGAAACGCGCGTGGTCGAGCATCATGCGCGCGGGCGGAGTGATCTCCATGCGCAAGTCGGGATGGGCATCTGCATAGACGATGAGAGACGCTGGGTCAGCGCGCAGTTGTCCAATGCCTGGGGCGACCTCCTCGAGACCCAAGGATGCCGCAGACTGTCCTTGTGGCAAGACGACGAGCGCACCGATCTGGCCAGAAACAGGCGCAAACGCAGCGCCTGCGCGAGGACCCAGCAATCGCACCAGCTCGACGCCGCGTGGATCCGGATCAGCAAACGCGACCGACCCGACAGTGAGGACCGAAGCAAAAGCAACCAACCGTGAACGCATCATCATCAGACATCACCCGGTTCATCCCAGTCGTGAAGCAACCCGAGTTCGTCGGCCGACAACACGAGCTCTGTCGCGGACGAGTCGAGCAAGTCTTGAAGGCGATGCGCTCTCTGAGCGATGCGAAGGGGCAAGAGGTCGAGCATGGGAGCTACATCATAGCGCGCCATCAGCGGCTCCCACCGACCATCGCGGCGAGGCGCGACGATGGGATGACTCGGGTCATGAGGCGCAAGGGCGAGGCGTTGCACCATCGTGTCGGTGACCAGAGGCATGTCGCAAGCCACAGCGATCACCGAGTCGACCCGCGCGAGCCGAGAGGCGTGAAGTGCGAGAGCATGAAGTCCACCGATCGGGCCAATTTCAGGCGGATCATCGTCGAGGGCATTGCCACAATGGGCATACTCGTCTCGCTTGCCAACGAGCACATGCGGCACACCCTGCCGATCGAAAATGCCCGCCCATCGCGCGATGATCGACGATTCACCCGAGGGGGCCGCGAGCAATCCTTTTGGCCTTCCCATTCGGCGAGACGCCCCTCCGACGAAGATGCCTGCGAGGATCATCAGTGTGTCAGCTGAGAGAGCAGGTCGCTGAGAGACACAGTGGCGATGCTCGAGGAGCTGTCGGACACCGCATACGGAATGATGAGCAGGTCTTGGTGGCGCATCGCTCCGCACGAGTAGACGACATTGGGGACGTAGCCGTCTCGTTCTTCTTCGTTCGGTGCGAGCATGGGTTCGGTCAGCTCGCCTATCACTTTGGAGGGGTCCTCCAGATCGAGCAGGAGCGCGCCGATCCAATACTGTCTCATCGGGCCTACGCCGTGCGTGAGGAGCAACCAACCTTTGTCCGTCTCGATTGGAGATCCGCAGTTGCCGACCTGCACGAACTCCCACGGGCGCTTGGGCTGGTAGAGCAGCTTCGACTCGTTCCAGAAGCGGATGTTGTCACTGCGCAAAAGGTAGATGTTCTCTCCGTCGAAGCGCGACGCCATCGCGAAGTCCTTGCCGATCTTGCGAGGGAAGAGCGCCATGCCTTTGTTCTGCACGCAGCTGCCGTTCAGCGTGTTCACCTTGAAGTGACGAAAGTCGCTCGTCTCGATGAACTGCGGCAACACGCGGAAGCCGTTGTAGGCCGTGTAAGTCGCGTAGTAGAGGACGCGCCCGTCGGGATAAGTGAATCGTACGAACCGCGCATCCTCGATGCCCCGGCTCTCGTTCTCACTGACGGGAAAGATCACACGCTCCGAGAGCGCCACGTCGGGAGAGAACTCGACTTGATAGTTCGAGTGAGCGAGCCAGAGCATGTTGTCGGCCATCTCTTTGAAGGCCGTGGCGTCTCCTTTTGGTCGACACTTTTGAATCGCGTATTTCAAATCGCTCACGGTGAATTCGCTGTCGAGCAGCGCGAGGATGGGATCCGCCCACGGATTGTGCGCTTTCATCTCGACGAGCTTTTGAAGGTAGAAGCCCTTGTCGTAGAGCGAGTTGCTCACCGGGCCCGCGCTGAACGTGAAGCGGCTCGTCGGGTCGAAGGTGATGTGTTGCGCGGCGTCGATGAGACCCGTACGAAACTCGATCGACGAGATGTGTCCTTCGCCGCACGCTCGGAGGCTCATGACGAAACGAGCCGACCCCAGCGCCACGCCGTTTTGATCGGGATGCAAGACCATCGACGGGTTGAACAGCGCGACGGACTCGAGCGAGTACTCACTCGTGAAGTACGCACCAAGGAGCAGACGTTGTTCGTCGCTCAAGTCTGGTGGAGCGACGATCTGAGCGGTCGCCGTGGCGAAGTTCTGTCGAAAGATGCCGCGGATGTCTTTGTGTCTCGTTCTGTAGTCGCTCACCACGGTCGACAGCATCGAGGAGACCTCGGCACTGGTGAGTGAGACCACACGCGCGATGATGGCGTTGATGCGTGCTGGACCTCCGGGGACGAACGGACGAGCGATGACTCGCTTCGGATCGGCAGCGAGGCGTACGGGTAGACGTGTGACTTGAAGCTTCGAATCTGGGGCGGAGACGGTCATGGGCACCATGCAGCCTACCAAGGTGCGGGGAAAGGATAGGGATCCTTCTCGAGGTCGCGCGGTGAGGTACGCTCGGACAATCCATGCGGCTCGGGATCCTCGCAGCGTTTGTCGCCATCGCGTCGCTCGGCGATGGTGCGGCTCAGGCAGAAGAGTGCCCCGTCCCGAAAGGCGCCGATCCTCGCCTCGCTGCCATGGATGCGCGCGAGAGACTCGATCTGTTGCATCGCACGCTCGATCAACAAGCCAGCTACGCGACACTGTGGACATGGGGTTGGGCGGGGGTCGGCACAGCGATCGCGTGGGCGAACTTCATTCTCGCGGACCGCGCGAGCAGTCTCGACGATCGGGAAGACCACCTCATCGTCGGCGCGTTCACGCTCTTGATTCCGATCAGCAAGCTCGTGATGAGATTGCGCGTGGCGACGGACGCGCCTCGGCTCGATGCGCTCGTGTTGGCTGGGGGTGAACAGACGTGCCTGGTGTTGGCGCGCGCAGAGCAGTTCATGGCGCGCGATGCGGCAGACGAAGATTTCGATTCCGGAATCCTTGCGCATCTTGCGGGAGTCGTCGCGAGCGGCGCACTGTTTGCGATCCTCGCGTCGATGGAACATTGGACGAACGCGATCTTCAATGGCGTGGGCGGAGTCGCACTTTCAGAAGTCATGATTTTGACGCAGCCCACTGGCGCTTCGCGTGTCTGGGATCATTACCGAAAGGCAGACCTGCCGCGCGTCACTCTCTCACCGTTGGACGCGCCCCGGGCCGCAGGCGTCTCTCTGCGCGTCGCGTTCTAAGTCGCGGTTGTGCCACGCTGTGTCGCAACCGGTCTCAAGGGAAGGCTATTTTTGGCCTGATCGGACGGTCCGCGGTTTGCACTGCAGACGAACATGCGAAACCCGACGCGATCTCGTTCTCGTTTTCTTCTTCATCGGTTCGTCGCTGCCATCGCGATCGCAGGGCCCGCAGCGGCGGCGTGCGGAGGCACCAGTCTCGACGGTTCCACCTCGGACGCGGGTCCGGATAATTATCGGAACTGCGGCGGCGAACAGATACGCACGACTTCCTACAAGACATGTTCTCCGGTCGACGCGAGCGCGGATGGCGCGAGTGACGCGATGGGCGACTCGGGGCTCTCCGATGGAGGCGACGCGTCCCCCGACGCAACCGCAGTGCCGCCCTGCTATTTTTTCTGCAAAGACGCCTGCGAAGCGATCAATGGGGGAGTGCAGACGCTTGGGTTCATGTCCAGTTGCACGGACACGCTCGACGACGGAGGCGGTCGGACCGCAGAGTGTCACTTCGTGCATCC
>JAYVXK010000267.1:0-2227 GCA_043785265.1 Myxococcales bacterium
ACGACGCACCTTGGACTGGATGACCTCGACGCCGCACTTCTCGCAGACGATGCCGCGGTGCTTCATGCGCTTGTACTTGCCGCAGTTGCACTCGTAGTCTTTTACCGGGCCAAAGATCTTGGCGCAGAACAGACCATCACGCTCGGGCTTGAAGGTTCGGTAGTTGATGGTCTCGGGCTTTTTGACCTCACCGTGCGACCACTCGCGAATCTTCTCGGGAGACGCGAGCGAAATACGAATCGCGCTAAAAGAAAGCGGATCCTTGGGCTTCTCGAAGAAGCTGAAAATGTCGCGCATCGGCTGATTCCTCTCTCCAAAATCGGAAAAAAACTTCTCTTAGTCTTGTCTCCACCACCCTTCCCAAGCCGGCCGTGTTCCTAAGGCCGCTGGGAAGGTGGGAGATGGGTAGACAGGCAGCTTATTCTTCTGCTGCCTGGTCTTTGAGCTGGCTGGCCTCGAGGAGCTCCACGTTCAAGCACAGAGCTTGGAGTTCCTTGATGAGCACGTTGAAACTCTCCGGCAGACCCGGCTCGAGATTGTGCTCGCCTTTGACGATGGCCTCGTACATGCGCGTGCGTCCCATGACGTCGTCGCTCTTGACGGTGAGGAACTCTTGGAGCGCGTAGGCCGTTCCGTATGCCTCCATCGCCCAGACTTCCATTTCGCCGAGGCGCTGACCGCCGAACTGCGCTTTGCCGCCCAGCGGTTGCTGAGTGACGAGCGAGTACGGACCGATGGATCGTGCGTGGATTTTGTCATCGACCAAGTGGTGGAGCTTGAGCATGTACATCACGCCCACGGTCACTTCTTGATCGAACGCTTCTCCTGTACGCCCATCGAACAACACGGCTTGGCCGCTCTCCGGCAAACCAGCAATCGCGAGTGATTCTTTGATTGCCTTCTCCGGTGCGCCGTCGAACACGGGGCTAGCGTAGTGGATGCCGCGCTTTAGCTTGGCTGCCACTTCTCTGACCTCTTGATCACTCAATTTGTTGAGCCACTTGGTGAGAGCAACGTCTCCCTCGTAGATCTTGAGGATGTGTTGACGAATGGCGTCTGCGTTGAACTTGGCTTCCAGCATGTACTGCAGCTGCCAACCAAGAACGCGCGCGCCCCAACCAAGGTGAGTCTCGAGGATCTGACCCACGTTCATTCGGCTAGGAACGCCGAGTGGGTTCAGGACGATGTCCACCGGACGGCCGTCTTGGAGGTAAGGCATGTCCTCTTCCGCCATGATGCGGGAGATGACACCCTTGTTGCCGTGACGACCGGCCATCTTGTCGCCGACCTGGAGCTTGCGCTTGATCGCGATGTAGACCTTGACCATCTTGATCACGCCCGGCGGTAGCTCGTCGCCTTTGGTGAGGCGATCGATCTTGTCGCGGAAGTGTTCTTCGCGGACTTGCACGATCTCTTCGAGTTCGCGCAGCTTGATCGCGAGGTCGTCTGCGCCTTCGACCGGCAGCTCGCCCCAGTACTTGCGGGGAACACCGTCGAGCATGTCTTCGGTGACTTCAGAGCCCTTCGACAAGAGCACTTTGCCTTTGTCGTCGATGAGCTTGCCTGTGGTGGTGCCACCGATCAGTTGCTTTTTGACCTGACGGAAGAACGAGTCGCGGAGGATTTTGACCTCTTCGTCTCGCATCTTCTCGAGTCGCACGCGCTCGTGGTCCTCGATGTCTTTGGCGCGTTCGTCCTTCTCGGTGCCTTTGCGCGAGAAGATTCGTGCGTTGATGACGATGCCGCCCACGCCCGGGGGGACGCGGAGCGAGCTGTCGCGAACGTCGCCGGCTTTTTCGCCGAAGATCGCGCGGAGCAGTTTCTCTTCGGGAGAGAGTTGAGTCTCGCCCTTGGGTGTGATCTTCCCAACGAGAATGTCGCCAGGTTTGACCTCTGCGCCGATGCGAACGATGCCGCTTTCGTCGAGATCCTTGAGGGCCTCTTCGCCGACGTTGGGAATGTCGCGGGTGACTTCTTCTTTGCCGAGCTTGGTGTCGCGAGCGACACACTCGAACTCCTCGATGTGAATCGAGGTGAAGACGTCGTCCTTCGCAATGCGCTCACTCACGAGGATCGAGTCCTCGAAGTTGTAACCTTGCCAAGGCATGAACGCGACCATCACGTTCTGACCCATCGCCAGTTCGCCCATGTCGCAGCTGGGTCCGTCCGCGAGGACTTCGCCTACTTTGACGTGCTCGCCTGCGCGAACGATCGGTTGTTGATTGTA
>JAYVXK010000268.1:0-2225 GCA_043785265.1 Myxococcales bacterium
GCAAGAAAGACTTGGCCGGCAAGCGCGTGCTCGTCACGGCGGGACCCACCGTCGAAGACATGGACGCAGTGCGTTTTTTGACCAACCGTTCGACCGGAAAAATGGGCTTCTCCATCGCCGAGCGCGCAGCGGCACGTGGCGCGGACGTCACGCTGATCGCAGGCCCCGTCACTCTGTCGACGCCCCACGGAGTTCGGCGCGTCGACATACGCTCTGCGCTCGAGATGCGTGACGCCCTTTGGAAAGTCACCACGCGCGACCTCCAAAGCACCGACGCGATCATCATGTGCGCGGCCGTGGCTGATTACCGATTTGCAAAAGTGGATTCTGGCAAAACGAAGAAGAGCGGAGAGGTCACCACACTCTCGCTCACTCGTAACCCAGACTTGATTGCGGAGATCGGCGCAGCGCGCGGCAACAGCAAGACACCGCTGCTCGTCGCGTTTGCTCTCGAGACGCTCACGGGCAAAAAGTTGATCGCAGAAGCGAAGCGTAAATTAGCGGCAAAACGCGTCGACTGGGTGATCGCCAACGAAGCAAAAGACGCATTTGGCAAAGACACCAATCGCGTTCATCTGGTCGGCAAGTCGCGCGTGCAATCACTCGCTCTTGCGACCAAAGGCGAAGTTGCCGACGCGATATTGGATCATCTCATTCATTGACGGTAGTTCCGTAGTTGGGTATTGGAGCGCTGCGGAATCGACGTAGTGGTTGCTTCGCCTTTTCGCCCACGCGTGGTCGTGCACGACATTTTGTCGCGCATTTGGGAAGCCGGTGAAAATCCGGCACGGCACCCGCCACGGTGACCGGGGACGAACTCGCACATGCCACTGGGCCAACGCCTGGTAAGGCGCGAGTAAGGCAGAGACGAAGGTCTCTACACCCGGCAGTCCGGAGACCGGACTACGCGCGGACAACTCCAATCGCCACGCGGGCATGCGTGGACTGGGTGTATTATGCATACTATTCGCACTGGTTTTATGCTGCTTTCGGTCATTCCGTTCGCGCTCGTGGCCTGCCTTGGAGACGACGTCACCGTCATCCCGATCGACGCGGGTCATCAAGACGCGACACTCTCGGACGTCGTGGTGCCTGTCGATGCCACGTCGCAAGACGCTGCCGACGCCTCGTCGCCACCAACGCCGCGCGTGCTCGTCACGCACACGTCCAAGACCGGTGAGCTCGTCGCGTTCGACTTGCAATCGGGCAACGTGGACGGTCGCCTCGCCTTCAAGGGATTCGGCACGAGTCAGGGCGGCACGACTCCCTACTTGATTGAGAGCAATATCGATGTAGTCGCACGCCTGGACGCCAAACAGCCGTGGCTGGTCGGGTCCACGTGGAATGTTTCGGGGACGGACGCGTTCGACGGCGGAGAGACCTACGCAGACCCCGTGCAGGTCGTTCAAACAGCGCCAAACAAGGCGTATGTGCTCCGATATAATCGCGACGCCATTGCGGTAATTGACCCCTCCCAGGTCGCCGACGCTGGCTTGGCCACGAAATACGTCGATCTCTTGTCATTGCAGCAGGTCGGCGACCAGGATCGTCACGTCGATACAGCTGGAGCGGTCTACGATCAGACTCGAAAACGGCTGTACGTCGCGCTCGCCAACATTGACTTGAATTTCGTCGATCCGCAGGGCTACTTCCAATTGTGTTCGCCGACGGTGAGCACGCTCATTGCCATCGACACCACGACGGACACCTTGGTCGACCTCGGGGGCACCGGACCCGGTGGGGGGGTCGTGCTCAATGGTCGAAGCCCGCAGCTCGCCCTCTCGGGTGCCATTACATACGATGCAATCGGTGATCGCATTCTGATCATGTCGACGGGCTGCAACCCGCCTCTCAGTGATGGCGGCTCGAGCGCGCTCATCGGTCGACTCATCGAGGCGGTCACTCTCAAGGACAACAAGACCCAGACACTGCTCGACATGAATCAAGCCGATTTCCCAGGTCAATTGCTCTACATCGGCCAACATCGAGCGTACGTGCAGGTCGGCTTTCCGCCCTACGCAGAAGTCTTCGCGTGGGACCCTGCGACCAAGAGCCTCGGCGCTGCACTCGCGGTCGCCCCAGACACTTTCGCGTTCGATCCAGACCACAACGCGATCGTCGGACCGCTCACTCCAATCCTCTCGGATGGCGGTGTTCCCAGTTCGAGCATGGTCAGTGTCTCGCTCGGCGATGCTGGAGCAGACAGCAGCGTGAAGGTGTTGGCG
>JAYVXK010000269.1:0-7428 GCA_043785265.1 Myxococcales bacterium
GTGGCGGACGAGCACCACGTTGCTCGGGCCCGATGGAGCTGGACGGCGGGGGGAGAGTGGTTGCGGTCGTTGGTTGAGGGGGGGTGGGTATTCCATCGGTCCCGAGCAACGCGGCGCACGCTCCGCCACCGGTCTGGGTTTGCGTTGCAGGTTGGCTGGGGTGGGAGGAGAGAGGGAGTGGCAAGTTGCTACAGCGTGGTGGAAAGGCGGGTGGTGGTGGCGTGGGTTGTGCGTGATTTTGGGGCGGTCCGGGGTTTGCTGAGAGGGGTGCATGAAGTTTGATGATGGGGATCGGGCGGATGCGGGGCAGGTTGATGATCGGCGGGGGTCGCGGATGTCGACGTTGGGGTTTGGAGCGGGCGGGCTTGGAGTGGTGGGCACTTTGATTTATGTCGCGTTGCAGTTGCTGGGTGGGGGCGGTGGGTCGAGTGATCCTTCGTTGGGGTCGTCTGATCCCGCGAACGATCCTGGAGCGGGGAATGGGTCGCCTATTGTTTCGCAGAGCTGCAAGGGGGTGACGTCCGAGACCAATCAGGGCGAGTTTGTTGCGTGCGTCGAGACGAACGTCCAAGCGTTTTGGAAGACCGAGTTGGCGAAGACTGACCACCCATATCAATCGGCGAAACTCGTCCTCTTCACGGACGCGACCGAGAGCGCGTGCGGCACCGCCAACTCGTCGACGGGTCCTTTTTATTGTCCCGAAGATCATGAGGTCTACTTGGACGTCGGGTTCTTCGACGATCTGCATCGGCGCTTTCACGCCAAAGGTGGCGACTTTGCCGAGGCGTATGTGGTCGCGCACGAATACGGACATCACGTGCAGTCGTTGCTGGGGACCGAGCGCGCGTTTACGGCGAAGGTGTCGCGCCATCCAGAACGTCGAAACGCACTGTCGGTTTTTCTCGAGCTGCAGGCAGATTGCTACGCGGGTGTCTGGGGCCATTCGGCTTACGAAAAGGGCAAAGTCGCCGCCGCAGAGATCTCACAAGCGCTAGACGCTGCAGCGTCAGTGGGTGACGATCGCATCCAGCAAGAGGTGCGCGGCCGGGTCAATCCCGAGAAGTTCACTCACGGCTCGGCAGCAGAGCGCACTCGCTGGTTTCAGGTCGGCATGAACAAGGGCGACTTTTCCGCGTGCGACACCTTCGGCGACGCCTTGCGCTGAACTCGCGGCGCATGATCAGCGGGCTTGACTTGAGCGCGCACAGGCATTGTTGTTTGGACGATGGACGTCAAAGGAAAGATCGTCTGCGTCACGGGAGTGCTCGTGGGTTTGAAGCGCGACGAAGCGGAGGCTGGGCTCACCGCACTCGGAGCGCGCGTGACTGGCTCCGTCTCCAAAAACACGCACATCCTATTTGTGGGCGCGCAACCTGGTAGCAAGCTCGCCAAAGCGCAATCACTCGGCGTGACTGTCGCTGACGAGTCGCAACTGCTCGCGGTCCTCGGCAATCGGACCGTGTCGAAAGCGAAGCTCGTCGCGCGTGCGAAAGAAGAGCAGCGTCGAAGCGAGCTGGAGGCCCAAGCGCTCGCGGGCAAGCGCGCGCCTGTGTCGAGCTTGAAGGGCAAGACGGTCGTCGTCACGGGCACGCTGTCGGTCGAACGAGAGGACCTCGAGGCCACGCTCCGCAAGGCCGGTGTGATCGTCAGCAGCTCAGTGTCGAAGAAGACCGATTTTCTCGTCGTCGGCGCAGGCGCTGGCAGCAAGCTCGCAAAGGCAAACGAACTCGGTGTGCAGACGCTGACCGAAGCGCAACTCCAAAAAACGCTCGCGGGAACTTCAAAGAGCAGCAAGAGCAGCAAGAGCAGCGCGAAATCCGCACCCAAGCGCGCGAAGAATTGACGTGCCCACGACCGCTGCGTTTCGAATGAAAGTGCGCGCGGTGCGAGGGTGTGTTGTCAGCTGTAGACCGCCACCGAGTCGATCAAGATCGACCTGCCGCGTGAGGCCATGGTAGCCCTCCTCGCGTTGGTCGCAGGCTGACCTGCGCTTTCGATTTGATTTGCCCCCGTAGCTCAGTGGACAGAGCAGCGGTTTCCTAAACCGTTGGCCGCACGTTCGATTCGTGCCGGGGGCGCAATTCATTGGGCAATCGTTGCCTCGCGACGCGCGGTTACCCATCGGGTAGGCTCTGCGGAGATGACGACCATAGCGACACCACGGCAAAGAACGTGGCTGTCCACCGTCGCCGGGATCATGCTCTTGCTCCTGGCGATCCCGGCGGGTGCACCCGCCATCGTCGAGATGCAGATGGCATCGGCGCACGATCACCCGATCTCGCATCCCGACATCGTCCTCATCAGCGTGCTCGGTTGTGCGTGGGCGCTCGTGGCCGGCGTCTGTCTGCTGCGCAAAGCGACGACCGCGCGCACGATGCTGATCCCCGGCGTCCTCGGCCTTTCAGCAGGCCTGGCCGGCATCGCGTTCAACATCGGAACGATCGTGACGTCGGGCTCGGCGAACGATCGAGCGGAGAGCTGGGTGTACCTGGCGATCACGATGCTCCCAGGCCTCGCCGGCATCGGTCACCTCCTCGAAGCGCGCGGCCACGCGGCGCGCTTCCTGTATCTCGCGAGCGTGGGCGTCCCTCTGCTCGCGCTAGCCGCGCAACTCGCCCCCGCGCGCTGACCCTGGGGTTGAACATGTCGAGGTGGAAGCCCACCCGATCCGAATCCGCCCGTACCCGGCGGCCTCGACGCACGGCCAGCCGATTGGGCGGCCGGACAAATCATCATCCCGATCCCGCCAGACCCGAACCCGCCGATCGGTCGCTGACTCACGAAGAGACGTCCACCCAAACGAAACTGAAGCTTGGGCTTCAAGCTCACTCTTGAACGACGCGCACGGCCCTCGTTCACAGCGGGATCTCGATCCGCAGTCAGAAAAAGCCGCCTTCAAGCGGATGCGTTGTTCACCACCGTGAGCCGAGCGAGAGCCGCCTCGCGCGAGATGACCGGCACGTAACCGAGATTGGCACGTGCGCGCGCGTCAGAGACCACGAAGGGTCCTCCCGACAGAGCCACCAGCTCGCGGCTGATCGGTGGCGAACCTGGCCGGCGCAGCACCTTCCACGCCGTCTCCAGAATCGTGGCCGCGAGCCAAGCCACTAGGAAGGGAATGCTCCGGTCCGGCGCTGCGAGGCCTCGCGTCGCCAGCAATTGCCCGAAGAAAGTGCGCGTCTCCGTCACGCCGTCGTCGAAAGCGAAGTAAGCCTCGCCGCCGCGGCCGCGTTCGAGCGCTAGGAAGATCGCATGCGCAGAGTTCTCGACGTGCGACGTCACCAGGCGATGACGACCACCGCCGATGAACCTCATCTTCCCATTGCGGGTCGCCGCCGCGATGCGTTCTACAAAGGTGTCCCCGTCGCCACCCCAGATCAACCCAGGTCGTACCGCGCAGGTGGTGAAATCGTCCGAGTTTGCAGCCAAAACCTCGCGGTCGGCGATTGCCTTGGTGCGGAAGTAGGGCGAGTAGCTGGGCTCGTTGAGCGGCCAAGACTCGTCGGCATCGACGATTGGCCGCCGCCCACCAATCAGCGATCCGGCCGCACCGACGAACACGAAGCGACGCGCGCCGGCAGCGCGTGCGGCGGCGAGCAAGTGTCGCGTACCTTCCACATTGTCGCGAACGTAGGCGGCATCACCGCCGCCTTCGCGGAAGCGCGCTGCGGCATGGATCACCGCGTCGTTGCCGCGGATCGCTGAAGTGAGCGCCGCGACATCGTCGAGATCGCAACGCACGGGTGTAGCGCCCAGTCGGGTGAGCCGCTCGTCCGAACTCTCCGAGCGCGACATCGCCGTCACCGAGTAACCCTTTGCTCGGAGCATGGGGATCAGCACGCCACCGAGATAGCCGGAGCCGCCAGTCACGAACACCGTGCGCGGATCCGTCGCCGCACTCATCGCTGCTTGCCCGCGCCGTGCTCCGCCACGAGGCCAGCGATTCGCTCGGGGTGAGAGACGATTCCAAACTCCGTCTGGATCGCGGTGACCGCCTCGCGGCGCTCGTCGACGCTCAAAGTGGTGGAGGCGAAGATCGCCGACAGTCGCGTGTAGTAGGGCTCGAGCATGCCGGGCGTGTGCATCTCGAGCACGCGAGTGGGCGCGTCGGTGTGATTCCAGAACGAGTGGTAGACACCTCGGGGCTTGAGCACGAACGCCCCCGCGACAGCCTCGGCCACGACACCGCCGACATCGAACTTGAGCGCGCCGGAGACGACGAACGTGACCTCGTCCTCGCGCGAGTGCGTATGGGGCGGAATGAACTGACCTGGCGCGACCATCCCGTCGAACACGAAGAGCCGTCCGTCGAAGGCCGCGGCGGGCACCATCGAACGCGCCCCCATGCCGATGAGCGGACCAGTTCCGGGCGCGATGACCCCTGCCGTGCGCGTGCTTGTGTTCATGGGGCGTCTCCGTTGGTGAGCGATTTGCGCTAGATGGTGACATTAGCGTCTCCACTAGTGGAACCACTAGTCTATACTCGCGCTCATGTCCGTCAAGCGCAATACGCGACTAGGTCGTCGCGAACAGGCACTTGAGACCCGCGGACGAATCCTCGACGCGGCTTACCGACAGTTTTGCGCTAGTGGCTACGAGGCGGCCACGATGCAGCTCATCGCCGACGACGCACGCGTGGCCGTGCAAACCGTGTACTTCAGCTTCGGCACGAAGGCGCGGCTGCTCGCAGCCGTCGAGGAGCGCGCCGTGCTCGGCAACGCCCCCGCGGAGCGCTGGCGCGAGCAGCCATGGGCGCTTCAGATGAATCGCGAGACGAACCCGCGTCGGCTCCTTGCGCGCTTCGTGGCTGCCGACACAGAGATCAAAGCGCGTCTTCGCCCGCTCATCGCTGCCAGTGGCGGTGCCGGCCCAACCGATCCGCAAACCAGCGCAGCCCGCGACCGCGGACGAGACGGCTTCTTCTCCAGTGTCATTGACCGCCTCGACTCTCTCGGGGCGCTCCGCAAAGGGCTCACCCCAACCCGCGCGCTCGATATCGTCCGCGTGATCAACACGAACGAAGCATTCGCGGATCTCACCACTCGGCGAGGGTGGTCCGCGGCAGAGTGGCGCGCGTGGCTCTTGGAAGTGCTTTCGGCACAACTGCTGAGAGCCTAGGCGAACTCACGTCGCTCTCGAAGCGATGAAGCGCTCGAACCATTCTCTCCACGACTCATTGGCTCTGTGGCGCCTGGTCACGTACGAAGCGGCAGCGACGTGGACCTGCATGTATTTGCGCGCCACGGCGCAGATGTGGAGAGCCACGTGCGCGCGCTTGGATGGGCGCACGAGACGCAGCATGTGAGCATCATGAAAAATGGGAAGGTCATGGAATTTACACATATCCATGTTGCAGACATCTTCCCATTGGAACTGGGCCGCTCACGAGGGTCGATCAGAGCGTTCACTTCGTGCGTGAGAGCAGGTGAACTCCGAAGACGGTCTCCACCACCGCATAGCCGCCGATTGGTAGTGCAAACGCGGCGTCGTCGAAGGACTTCACCATCGTGCCACGTGCGAATGACCCGAGATCTCCGCCGCGTCGTGCGGTCGGCGGGTCCTCCGAGAACTCTTTTGCGAGCGCTCCAAAGTCCTCCCCAGCCTCCACTCGCGCGCGTATTTGGTCGATCAATCGATGGGCTTCGGCGAGCGTGTGGTGTGTGCCGTTCGGAAAATCGCCGACGCGAACGAGGATGTGCCTGGCACTGATCTCGGCGACCGCAGATCGCACGGCTGCTGCGTCAACAGGCTCGTCTCTCGCGACCGGTGCGTCGAGATCGGCCGGCGCGGGCTGCATTGCGCGGGGAGCAGCGCACGAGAAGATCGCCACGAGCAAGAGGTTCGTCGGCCGCATGCACGAGCTACATTAACGGAAAGCATCGCCGACTGCGTAGGCCGATTTCTCGAGGAGCATGGATCACGCCTGCCTCTTGTTGATTGGACGACAAAAGTGGACACTGAGCGGTGAGGTGACGAGTGCGCGTTGGGTCGTTGGCCATTTTTTTTCTCTGCGCTTGCTCGAGCGGGCTGTCGTCGACGAGCGGCGTCGACGCGAGCGGCGTCGACAGCGCGCAGGCCACGACAGACGCTTCACCTGACTCGGGCGGAAGCGACTCGGCCAGCGGCACGGACACGAGCAAGACCGGCTGCATCGACGACACGAGCCCGGGACAACACACTTTCATGTGCGATGGCTTCAAGTACGACGTCTCCGTGCCACCCACGTGCGCGAGCGGCTGCGGTCTGATCCTCGACGTGCACGGCGCGACGATGGACGCCACCATGGAGGACGCGAACACCAACATGCGAGCGCTTGGCGCTCAGCACAGGTTCGTCGTCGTCCAACCCAACGCCAACCCTGGCCCACCAACCTCGAGTTGGAACCCAGTGACTGACGACGCCAAGGTATTTGCATTCTTGCAGGCCGCGCTCACTGCGTGGACGATCGATCCCAAACGCGTGCACATGACCGGCTTCTCGCAGGGCGGCATGATGACGTTTCGATTCCTTTGCAAGCACGCCGACCTGTTCGCGTCGATGGCCCCCGCCGCGGGTGACGGATGCACCTTCGCGCCAGGAGACACGCCCTCGCGCGAGGTGCCTGTATTGTACATGCACGGGACCACTGACAATCTCGTGAACTTCTTGAGCATGGCGATTCCACAACGCAACGAAGTCGTCGGAGGCTGGCAAATGAATGCAGGTCAGATTGTGGCGAGTGATGCCAACTACTCTCGCACGCGCTACACGAGCGGCGCCGGCACGGTGTTCGAGTTCATTGCTCACAACTACTTCGCGAAATCGGCGATCCTCGGCGGGCACTGCTACCCAGGCAGCACGGATCCGGGGACGGCAAAGGGGCAGCTTTTTGCGTTTGCGTGCATCGGGCCTAGTGCGTTCAACTGGGGGGACGAAGTGATGAACTTTTTCCTCGCGCATCCCAAATGAAGCGTTTGAACTCTCGAGCCGCCTTGGCATCTCTCTGCACCGCGCTCGCGGTCGCCACCGCTTGCGGCACGAGCAACATCGACGCCACGCGCCCACCGCCCGAGCCTGCGGCCGGCTGCAACCCCATCGTCGGTGACGACTGCCTCGGTCCGTTTCCGTCTGCGTTTTATGAGCGCGCAGACAGCACGAGCGCAACCGGCATGCACGTCGCGCTGCC
The DNA here is from genome assembly GCA_043785265.1 of Myxococcales bacterium. Lineage (GTDB taxonomy): Bacteria > Myxococcota_A > Polyangia > Polyangiales > Polyangiaceae > JANYHY01. The sequence continues at coordinate 7,166 of JAYVXK010000269.1, forward strand.
TGATGGAGTGTTGCCAAGGCAAGCGTCGGGCATTCCTCTCTTGCCTACGCGCCTCAACCAAAAGGACGGCTTCTCGCCCGCGACGCCTTTCGTCGTCTACCTCGAAAAGGGCATCGAGCGAACGCAATTGGCAGGATGGAAAGATCCGAGCGGCTCGCTCCTACCAACCTCCAATGTGCAAGTGATCGATTACGACACAGGCGAGCGGGTGCTGGCTTTCGCCGAGTTGGACGATCAAGTCCAAAACGACACGCAACGCCAAG
>JAYVXK010000270.1:0-7425 GCA_043785265.1 Myxococcales bacterium
GCTAGCCACCTACCCAACCCTTACCCTCACCGCTCTCGCCCTCTTACCTTTTACTTCCACGCGCACCTCTGCCTGACCCTGACCGCTCACCGTATGAGCGCAGTCAGCAGCGCGACCAACCGCTCGTCGATCGAGATGCAACGCTGCATCTGGCGATTGCTACTGATCCGTGACGCCGGAATCAGGACACCCGCAGCAGTCGCTTGACCACTCGCAGCCGCACAAGCCCACGCCTCCGCCGGTCTGGAAATGGCACTTGGACGCGCAGCACTTGTCGCCCACAGAAACCGTCTCACCTGGTTGCAGGGTGACCGCTCCCTTGCACGTCTGGACGACGCACGGCGGGGCGCTACTGTCGGCTGACCCGCCGGTGTCTGCCGAACTGTCCGTGCCACTCGAGTCTGGAATCGACGCGTCGCCTCCGGACGAAGGCGAGCTGCATGCGATCGCGATGATCATCACCAAGAGTGCAGCAGGACGACAGGCTCGCATGCGTTGAAGACTAGCATAAGGAGTAACCTGCAACTGGAGGTGAGACCACCTGTCGTCCAGACGTGAACGCGAACATAGTTCATGGCACGCACGTCAGTGACTAAACCCGGTGGCGTTTCTTCCACATAGACGATCAGCAGGTCTCCGTTCGGGCTCACGACGGTTCTCAGTTTCGCAATCGGAACGGGATGGAACGGCAGCCTCGAACCGGCGTTACCCCAAACCCGCTCACCCGAACGCGCGCCTCTACCCGACCCCAAGCGATTCCGTCTTGATCGCGAGTGGGCGTGCTCGGGTCGGTCAAGCCCTGACGCGCACGCCCTGCGCCAGCGCTCGGCAACCCAGTCTCGATTGGGAAGGTTGTCGGTTGGCGCTGTCACAGGTCCTGCGCTCGGATGGGCATGACCAACCCGACCACACCCACTCGCTCACGTCTTCCTCATCACAATCTGATCGCGTATCACGTCGCGGTCGAACTCTTGATCGCTGTGAAGGAGGCTAAAATCAGGGACAGCAAGCTTCGCGACGAGGCGACACGCGCCGCCAAGAGCGCCTGCCTCAACATAGCGGAGGGCGCTGGGCGAGTGACTCGGTCGAGGCTGTCGCTGCAGTCGAGATTGCGACGACGATGGGCGATGCCGATCCGAACGACATGCAGAGGTGCATCTCGATCGCCGAGCGGTTGGTCGCGCTGCTGACCGGGCTCATACGGTGAGGGGTCAGGGTCAGGCAGTGCGCGTGGAGGTAAAGGGTAAGAGGGCGAGAGCGGTGAGGGTAGGGTAGGGCATCGGGGTAAGGGGAGCATTGGGTGACCTACAACCGGAGGGTGAGACCACCCACATCCGAAGGTTGAACGAACGAGTCCTAAAAGCAACAACAGCAAATGCCTCACTCGCTTCCACCGGCATGCATTCCAAGGTGCCGGTCGGCGCTCGCGCAGTTGAAGCCTCCGACTTGTGTGTCGCCGAGCGCCGGCGTAGGATGAACCGTGAGCCGCACCGTCTCGAGACTGGAGGTCGTTGTGATGGTCGTGGGCGCCGCGATCGGCGCGCTGTCATCGTGCAGCGCGCCATGCCCTGCGAGCGCGATAGATTGCGGGGTCACCAGCTTCGTCCGCGCACCCTGCGAGATAGTCTCCTTCTCGACGACGTGCCCCGATCCCGTGAACTGTCATCATGGTGGCTGCGCGATCGCTTTCACTCGCGATCAGAGTTGCTCGATCACCGCCACGTTCGACGACGGCACCACGTCGGTCTCTCATGTCAGTGTCACGTCGCCCGCGTGCGGTTGCAGGACTGTCACCAGCGCGGACTTCATCATCCCCAAAGGTTCAAAATGCTCGCCGCCCAAGATCGATCAGGACGCCGCGGTTGGTGACGCCGCCGCTGCCCCAGACTCAACTGCCGACGCGCTCGATGCCGTTGGACAGTAGGTCGCTCAGCGCTGGGCTCGAGAGGGCGCAGCTGAGCGACGCGCAGCTGCGTCTCGGTGCGCGATGCAGCGGTGTATTGGACTCAGTCTTCAATTACAGACGCTCCTGCGGAAATGCTCAGCGTTCTCAAGAAGTGCAAGTGACTCAAGGCGAAAGACAGAGCCGAAGCACTCTCGAGCCAGCGGTCGTGACGCTCTTCCAGACCCCGGACGCCAATCGCCGCTACGACTGCGTCCTTCTCCAGCGCGATCGCGGTGATGCCGACTTGCTCGGGCGGCGAGGCGATCACCTCTGGCACACCGCCGACGATCGGAACGCGAACAAGGCTTGAATACGAATCCCCTCCAGCGAAGTAGAGCGAGCTTGCGCTGATGGCCAGCGCACCGCTACCGACCTTGCTCACCACCACAACCGCCGGACCGCCGCTCTTACCCATGCGAACGACGTCTGCGTAATGAAGTAAAGGCCGGTGGGATGGACCGCGAGGGCGGTGATTGAGACGACCTCCGCGAGCTGCGTCGGCGCGCCTCCCATCTTGGACATGGAGAAGATGCGCATGGCTGAGTCGAATGGCGTCTCCGCCCAGTAGAGCGCGGTCTCGTCGTGCACGAGCGCAAAGGGCCGCACATGATTGTCGACGAGAATTTGCGGGGCACCTCCGCTCTTGAGTGCTTTCCAGATCCGTGGATGTGCTGCCCAGTAGACTGCGTTCTCGTCGTTGACGATCCATCCTGCGCCGGCTCCTACGACGTCGCTCGGCCCGCCACCTTTGGGCACGCGTCGGAGCTTCGCCGAGACGGTATCCGAGTAGTAGAGCCACTTCTGATCGACGCTCAGATAGATCGGGCAGTGTTGCTTCGTGTCGGCGAGCGTCAACGTCTCGCCGCCCGCGTTGGGCGTGGACAACGCGTAGCGGTCGTCGTTCCAGTAGACGTTGAAGTCATCGACCGCGAGCTGCTGGTCGGCGGCGGGACCCTCCGCGAGAATCTGAATCCGATGGTCGCAGACAGCGGCTGCGTCGGGTGCGCCGAGTTCGATCGTCGAACCTAGCTGCGTGCGGCCGCCACACGCCAACGTGCAAAGCGCGAGTGTCGTAGCGAGCTGGTTCACGGCGTTCATGCCAAAGGGACCGAGCGCGGCGTCCCGAAGGACCCGCTCGCACTCGCCGCGTTCGCAGGCTCGCGTTCGACTGGCGTGACCAAGTCGCCGAAAGCAGCGAGCAAGAGCAGCGCGATCGACCTACTCACAAGCGAACCCTACGCGACGCGAGCTCGGGCATCACCTCGATGATGGTCGATGCACCGGCGGACGTCGTCTCATGAGCCGAGCGCACGACTACTCGAGAGGTGCATCCGCGGGAGAGTCGCTAGCCGCATCGGCGACGGACGCGTCTCGCTGATCGATGGGGACCTTGCACGCGGATCCGTCTAGGCGCTGGAATGTGTCAGGTCCGAGCAATCCGCACCGCAGTCCTTCACCGAGATTTGAACCTTCGAGGTCGAGGCCGCGCCGTCATCGAAACTCACGGTGACCGAGCAGACCTCGTTTGCTCGCGTCGCGACCCTGCACGTCCCGTGCTGGCAACTCACGAGGTTGGAAGCGCATGTCGTAGTGGTTGCTTCCCCAGTAGATGACGTCTCCATCAAGGGCTAGGTCGCCGACTCCTCTCACATCGCCGCGCGCTCCTGTGGCGACCGGCGTTCCGCCGCCAAGGGGTATCCTTGCAACGGTGAGATGATCGTTGAGGTCCGTGTAGATGCCCGTGCCATCAACGGCCAGCACTGTACCTCGCACCCCACTCGCGAGCAGCGCCGTCGAACCTCCGAGCACAGACATCGAAAAGACTTGGCCAACCCCGCCGGTCCAGTAAAGGTTCGTCCCATAGACGGTGAAGGCGAAGACGCCTGGCGCGTTTGCGAGCAACGTCGGGACTCCGCCGGGTTTGGGCAGCGAAAATATTCGTCCTCCACCATCGACGCAGTACAGGTGGGTCGCATCCATCACGAAGGCGTGCACGCTGGGGAGCTTCGGCACCAGCGCGTGCGCCGTGCCGCCGGCCTTGGGCATGGTCATGATGCCGCCGATTCCCTGCGCCGACCAGTAGAGCGATGTGGCGTCAGCAAGGAGAGTGAACCCCGATGCGTCGGCGACGAGCGTCTCTGCTGCGCCGCCGGTCTTCGCGACTCGATAAAGCGCACTGCCACCGTCTGCCGGTCCAAAGTAGTAGAGCCACGTGTCATCGATGGCGAGATCCTGCGGACCCGCAGCCGAGCCTGCGGACGTGGCGAGAGTCATCGAAGGACCACCACCCTTCGGCGTCGCAATGATGCGTCGGTTCAGGCCTCCCGAGTCGACCCAATACACGTTGGCGGCATCGAGAAGAATGTGAAAGACGCCCATGGTTGCTGACGCGAGTGGCTGCGCCTGCGCGCCAGGGCAAACGCTGGCGTCGCTGGTCGGCGCGACCTCGGCGTCCAAGACGACTCCAATCGCAGCATCTTGTATGCGACCGCACGCGAAGATTACCGAGAGCGTGCAGAGGCAGCGATGGGACATCATCAAATCGTACCACTCCAGAAAGCCTCCTGGCGCGTCGCCGAACTTGTTCACCGCATGCACGTGCGGCTCGGGGGTCACAGTGACTTTCGCAGTAGACTGCGTGCATGCGTCGTTCGCTCGCGCTCGTCCCTCACCACCGCCTGCGGAACGATCGCGGCGACCGCGATCGAGGACGCGAGCGTGGGCGACGCGGCCGCTCACGACGGACAGGACCTGCACGAGCCTTCGAACCGACCTCGCGGAAGTGAGTTACCCTTCACATGCGGAGGTCCTCATGCGTATCATTTTCGCTCGCTCGCACGCACGTCGACGCGTACGGATATACAACGATGCTTCTCGCGACCGGCGCCAGCAAGAGCGGATCGCCGTGATGAACGAGAAGCTCGACGCGCAAGAACAGAAGCGCTGCTCCTAAGCATGCCGCGCGCAATCATTCGAGCCCTCTGTCTCGGGGCCGCGAGCTGCACCCTAGACCCCACGTCGGTCATGGACGGTAGACTCGACGCCGACATCGACGGTGTCGCAGACGTGGGTATGGACGCGCCGGGGCCCCACCCATTCACGGTCGGCATTCAAGCCGACGCACCTTGGCCACTGCTCGGCGGAACCTCGGGCCGGCTCGGTCGCAGCAAAGCCATCGGACCCAGCACGTCGCATGTGCGATGGAAATACAATCTCGGAGCGCCCATCCTCTACGCGTCGCCGGTCATCGACAACACTGGAACGATCTACATCGGCGCGACGAATGGAAGGTTCGTCGCGCTGGACCCCACTGGCGCGCTGAAATGGAAGATCGACTTCGCCACCGCGATCGAGGCAACTGCCGTAATCGCAAAGGACGGCACCATCTTCATTGGCGCAAACGACGCCACGCTGTCGGCAATTTCTCCGAATGGGAAGGTACTGCGCAACGCGACCGCAAACGGATCCATCCGCGGCGGAATGACGATCGACGGCGATGGCGTCGTCTATTTTTCGCAAGCCGCGATGGGCGGCGGCGAGTGGCGACCCGACGGTACGCTTTACTACTCGGCTGCCACCGGCGACGCGGCGATTGCCGCGGGGATCCTGTGCGGACTCTATTGCTGGAGGTCGGCACCCATCGACATGAAGGCGTCATTCACTCTTGCACCTAACCTCAGTGTGAGGGCTCTCGAGGAATATGGAAGCGGCTTCGGTGTCGGACCGGGGAATGTCGTCGCGTTCCAGAGTGACGGTTCGGTGCGATGGGCCACGCGTGGCCCAGATAGCGGTCCAATCTACGTGACCACATCGATGTTCGGCGTCAGTGCGGACGGCGACGTCACTGTGTATGCGGACGACATGCTTCACTTCACGCGCGGAGGCGTGCTCGATTGGAACTACCCGATCTCTGCAGACCCGTATCCGCGACCCGTGGTCACGGCGCCCATCGTAGACGCTGCGGACACGTCGTACTTCGGAGTCAATGACGGACGCATCCTTGCGCTCGATTCGCACGGCGCTGTCTCATGGTCGATCGATACGCGAAGTCGCGCGAGCGAGGCATTCGCGATGGGTGCCGACGGCACGCTCTACTTCGGGCTCGGCGACGGGTTCATCTATGCGATCGGTCCATGATACGGTTTGGGAGTGCGCTCGATCTCGCTCGCGATCCTCATCACTCAGTTGATCGGGTGCTCGATGTCTGGTGGCGCGACGACGCCTGACGCAGGATCTTCGGACGCAACCTTCGATGCGGCCCAACCACCTTTCTCCTATCTCATCCCCCCCCATCCACCGCCAGCGGGCGTGCCGTCACCACCCGCGATGTCGTGCGTCGGAGACTTCATCGACGCCGGCGGGTATCCCGCTCCCGCGTGTCCGCTACCACGGACTGTCTGCGCCGATGAATTCTGGCAGGCCTACTACGACGAAGGAATGTGCGTTGCGGGACAGTGTGTTTGGGTGACCAATTTCTATTACTGCGGTCCTCATGGTTGCGATCTGCCGTCGGGTAGATGCAATCCGCGCAGGAACTTCACGGCGCCCGACGGGCACCACTGACGTCATGCGTGTCCTAGGCTCTGGACTGGCGGTGCTCGTGCTGAACGCGTGCACGATGGTGGTTCAGCAGAGCGAGGCGCCGCCCGATGTGCCAGCGCCTAGCTCGGCTTGCAGTGCTAATCCGACCTCCACGCTCGACGCCGGTGACGCTTCGTCCTGCACTCCGCCGTCATCGGTGTGCGCCGACGCGCATTGGCTCGCGTACTTCGATGATGGCCGTTGCGTGAGCGGGACGTGCACCTTCACGACGAAGTACCGTTACTGCTCGTGCGGTTGCTTCACTGGATTCTGCGGCCGCGGATATACAGGCACCGCCGTAGCCAGGCCACCGCGGTGCTGATGGAGTGAGGCGTCGTCAGAAGCGACCGACCAATCCGCCGGGAGACAGCCACACGCCCGTCTGCCAAGTATCGGCCTTCACCTGCGTCGCCCCAAACGCGACGAGCGCGATGCCCGCGACGAGCGTCATCAGGCTCCCCGTCGCGTAAAGCTCAACGCCGCCTACCGCCATTCCGCCGCCGCCGTTCTTGCTCACGAGCGCGAGCATGAGCGCCGCGAAACCACTGGAGGGCGCGCCGACCACGATCATCGAAGTCCCAATCGCGATCATCGCTGGGCTGCGCACGTGCGTCGTCGCGGCGACCGTTTCGCTCGACTGAGATTCGTCGAGGTCTGCATGCGCGAGCGCGGAGGACGTCACGACGACCAGCGCAGCAGCAGTCTGCAAGGCGGTTCGCATGGGCCAAGGATACACGCTACGGTGATTGAGTGTCGCGAGCGTATGCGGTGGCTGTGCTCCTGTTCGCCAGCGCAGCGCGTGCGCAGGCCGAAGGGCCTCCTAGCGTAGTGGCCATTCGCAGAGACGAGGTCGACATCGCGCCGGTCGCCATCGCTGCGGTCGGACAAGGCGTATGGTT
>JAYVXK010000271.1:0-2215 GCA_043785265.1 Myxococcales bacterium
GCCGCAAAGCTGCCATACCCCTGTTGATCGGTGATGCCGCGAAAGAAGACTTTGGCCGCGTTCGGATCTTGGACACTCCCGCCCGTGCCCTTGGGATCCGCCATGTAGCCGCCAGGATTGGGGTTGCGCAGTGACGCCGCGCTCGATGATCCCAGTGCGTCGAACAGCTCGGAGTACTCGCGTCCGGGAGAGTTGTAGATGCCTTGCACGCGGAAGTCGGCGACGAGTCGTTGGAACTGCTCGCGGCGCTCCCACGGAATGACTTCCATCCCGAGTGTGTACGAACCAATCAGCGGCGCGTGATTGACGAGTGAGCCTACGAGCCCGTTGGTCGCGCCAAAATCGCTGTCCTTGTTCGCGCTGAACTCTGCGAGCACATCGAAGCCGGTGTACGGCTCGACGTATCCAAAGCGACGCGACACCACCATCACGCCGTTCACGCCGTGCAAAGCGCGACTCATGCCAGGATCACGCGACACCGTGTTGGCGGAGTTGACGGGGTCGGGGCACTGCGGACTACCGGACGGTGCGTTCGCGTTGCACGCGTGCAGAGGCGTGCCCACTGCGAAGCGCCCCGTCACACCAATGACCCAAGTGGGTTTGGTGCGATCGCGTTGCTGGTTCAAAATGGCCCAATTCAAGCCAACTGAAAACCAGTCGATGCCGCTGCGTGTGGGACTCTTGAATGGAACTTGAAAGAGTTGCCCGCCCATCGAGTCCTGCAGACGCTGCGGATTGTTGGCCGAGCCGCTCAGATCGTTGAGTTCGCGTGAGTCACTCAGGATGACCGGCAACCGCGCGACGATCGCAAAATCGCGGAACAGGCCGATGTCGAGGCCTAGATTCAAGATGCTCTGGCTCTGCGAGTAGGCAGCGACGTTCTCGGTCGTGGGCACGAAGCCGCCTGTGCTCAAACCCGGTTGGCCGAGACTGGTCTCGCGATGGATGTCTGCGTGCTTCCACATCTGTTGAAAGCCCGCGGTGATGTGGAGATCGAATGGGTCTTCGCGATCGAACGCGTCGACGACACTCGTGACTTCTGCGCTCTCGCTCATCAGGCGCGGCTCGCTTGCCGCAACCGGTTCGTCTGCTTTGGCCGCGGAGGGCCAACTCGCACCAAGAGCCGTCCCGAGGAGGCCCAACACAAAAGAGCGCGAACGTCGCGAAGTCATCCGAATAACGACGCTAACGGGGCGGGCTTTGGCATGTCAACAGAAGCTAGAGAATTCAGGGTTGCGGGACCTCGCGCCACAGCCGATCTCCAGAGGCAGCAGCAGCGACGTTTGCCTGCAAAACCTTGGCGCTCGTCTGCGTGGCGAGCGACGCCATCCCGCACAATGCGCGTGCACGCCGACGCTCGATGACGTGTTGGCTCGCTGCAGTGCCCAAGTTGCCCGCGTCTCCGTGGAGCATGGCACTGGCTAAATCACGGGCGATCGTGGCTTGTTTGGTGCACGCGTCGAGGAGGACCTTCGCGTCGACAGGTCCGGCGAGCTCGAGCGTCGCATCGGTTGTAAGATGCATCCATCCCTCGGCGTCGACCCCTGGCATACCGCCATCGCTCACGGATCCACTGGCCGAGAGCGTACGGACCGAGACCGGACCTGGCGCCGGATAAATCGCGGCACCTTGTTGCGCGCGCACGCTGGTCGTTTCGTGCGAGGCGGTCACATGGGTGTGTCCCGTGCTGTAGCGAATCGCGCCATGGAGGGTGATGACCCAAACTTCCGAGCCAGGAGTCTCACCAGCTCCGGGCACGCTGGAGAATTCGCCGTCGGCCAGCCACTCTTCTTCGTCCCCACTCACGCAGACGCGCACATGTGCGGGACCTTTGAATGTGACTTCGCGGGAGGTCTTGCCGTCCTTCGCGGTCATCGATGCGGCCGGGCCGAGTGTGATGAAGTCTTCAGGGGCTGCCTCGAGACCGTGTAGTCCCGCGTCGGATCCGTCGCGTGCATCGCCCGTCACGACAATGAGTCTGCATGGCACGGTCAACGGAGCGATCGAGGACGCGTCGATCTGCACCACGCTCGTCGATGTGCTGGGGTTCGCGATCGCAACGGAGGCGTCTTTTAGGCTGTTTGGGTCAGTGTTGGACGAAGCGTCTGTGCGCGTACACGCTGCGACGACCAGCAGCAGCGCAACGACAGCTCTCATCGCGATGTAGGCGCCGTGCGATGAAGTCCGCTCTCCGGATCGGGGAAGATGTTCTCCT
>JAYVXK010000272.1:0-2211 GCA_043785265.1 Myxococcales bacterium
TACTCAGCGCGATCCGCGATGGCCTCTGTGAAGTTCTGCGCGGTCTTTTGTTCAGCGACAGTCGGATTCTGGCCAAACACCGGAACGCCTTGTCCTGTGCGGTTTTCGTGACAACCCACGCAGCGACGGTCTTCGCCAGGCATGCCCTGAATCCAGGTGCCTTGGCTTCGAATCGAGAGACCGAACTTGTCGATGGGTTGCAAGTGCACGGGCACATACGCGGGGATGTTCGCGAGCCAGCTGCCGTCATTGTAGACGTCTGCTTCGCCGAGCACCGCGCCGCCTTCGTGCATCGTGAGGCCGAACATGGTGACGCCCTTCGCCGCCTCGCTCGAGAAGCCTTCGATGACTCGCACCTTCACGGCTTGACCGAGCGCGTCTCCGAGCGGAGTGTCATTGACGAACTGCGCGCCCTTCACACTCTCCGTGAGACTCGTGTTGCGAACGTTCACCGAGCCGATGCGCACGGGTTGTGATGCATCGGGTGAGCGCTGCAGGTCACCAATCACCGGCGGTTCTTTGCGAATGGTCACCGCGGTCGCGCCGAGCTCCCACGTGTTGCGATCGTTGTAGATTAGGCTATTTTTGCCCGTCTTCGGGTTGTAGAGATAAATGCCGAAGTCCGGCGGTGTCTCTGACTGTTGATTGAGATCGTTGACTGGGCCATCTGCCCAGGACACGAGCAAGCGTCCGTCGGGGAGCACGTTCGGCTCGCGATAGCGGCCCGCGCCCGAGGGGCTGTTACCGGTGGGTACGTCCGGCGTGAGAATGTCGAACTGGGCATGCTCTTCGTCGAGGCATGCATGACCAATCCAATGATCACTGTTCGCGTCGAGGCACGCAGGGTCTGCGTGGTTGCGTGCGTCGATGTGAATGAGCGCGCCCGCGTGAATCGTTCGGCTACGCGTGGTGCCGACCGCGATGTACTGATTGGGCGCGAGCTCCTTCACTGAAAAGAGCGAGTTTGCCGGCTTGCCGTGCTGACCTGCTACCGCCAGCATGTTGGTGCCGTCGGGGTTCGCCGTCATCAATTTCACGTCGTTGACCGGACCAAGGTGCTCCCAACGCGAGTAGCCAACCTTGCCGTCGTAACGGAGATACGGAGCCACCGTGTGCGAGAGGTTTTGCGAGAAGAGGTGACGATCTGCATCGCCGCCATCAATCGCGATCGACGCCAACTGCGTGACCACGCGACCGTGCTCGTACTCGTCCGCGCGCGTGCCCATCTCCGTGTACATCTGGTTGGTGCCGAACACGATGCGACCACCTGGCATGTAAATCGGGTTGATGTCGTCGTAGTCACCACGAGTCTTTTGGTGAACCTCGTACTTGCCGTCTGCACCCGCCGTCAGTTGCACGGTGTAGAGGTGATAGTGCTCGCTGTCGTTCTCTTTCATCGAGAAGACGGCTTGTTTTGCGTCGAACGACACATCCACGCCGTTGAAGTCGGCTGCTGGAAAATCCTTCGTGAGGTTGATCACGGTGCCGTCGGGACGCGCCGGCGAAAGGATGTTCAGGCTGCCGCCCGGCACATAACGGTCGTAGTCGATGACCTGGCCGTTGCCGCCAGCGACATCGATCGACACGTTGCCTTGGGCGTCAACCGTCGTGTGTTGACGTTTGATGAACACAATGGCGCTGACGCCAGTGTCGACCGTTTCTGTGGTCGACTTCGTACAACCGGTCACTAGGCCAGTGGCGAAGAGCCCGGGTGCGAAGATAGTGGCGCTGAGCGCGAGAGCGGTCAGGGGCTTGCGGACGAGAGTCATATCTGCCTCCGCATTGGGATAGAGCATGGAGCGCGCCAAGCTTGCCGACGCTGAAAATGAGGCGTTTGGTGAGGCCAACGACTCGTCTCGAAGGACCGTAGCCCCCGCGCGAGGGGGAAAGCGCCCCCAGAGGCGTCTACTCGCTCGTGTCGAGTTCGAATACGTCTGGCATGAGTTCCGCGAGCGTCGTGTCGCGTCTGACGTCGCCGCCGCTGGTCTCGGCAAGCAGCACCACGGGCATGTCGCGCGCGAACTCCACCAACACCTGCCGACAAATTCCGCACGGCGATCCTGGTGCTTTGCCACCCGTGATCACCGCGCACGCGATCGGCTTGCTGTCCCCGACCGCGACCATGTGAGCGATGGCGCTTCGTTCGGCGCACAAGCACGCGCCGTACGATGCGTTCTCCACGTTGCAACCCGTGTAGATTGCACCTTTCGC
>JAYVXK010000273.1:0-2208 GCA_043785265.1 Myxococcales bacterium
GGCGCTTAGAATGCGCGGTGTGCGAACGGATGGGGTGTGCGGTGTCGTTGGACTGCTCGTGGTGGCAGCATGCGGAGCGTCCACACGCGAGGTACCTTCTGAACTCTACGCTGTGCCATCCGGTACTGGCTCGCCCATGATCGCATTCGTCGATGATGGCGGTCTCGCTCAAGACGCAGGCGGCAAACGCAGCACGATCGCGTCTGCTCGCAAGAAGAAAGACGTCGTCGAAGAGGCCGACACGACCTGCGTCGCACACGCGCGCTCGACGTCGTCGACCGAATATTCGGTGCCGCAAACGATGTGGAGCGCCGTGCGCAATGAGTTCTACAAGGGCACGAGTGTGAGTCCACACACCGACTCGGCGGGCACGACAGACGGCATGTCACTCGTGAGCGTCGGCCCATGCTTGGCCGATCTTGGTTTTAACGAGGACGATTTGATCCGTGACATCAACGGCATCGATTTTTCTGCGAGCGATTCGTACCGAATGCAATGGGAGAGCATTCAGCAAACCAACGAGGCGGTCGTCTTGATCAACCGCGGCGGGTTGTCGCTGCGACTCACGTACAAGATTCAACACTGACAAACTGGCTAGTTTCAGCCGCGGATCACTTTCCGTCTAGCGAGAACGTGGCTTGCCTGATCACATTGGCGCGGGCGCGGGAGACGTGAATCGTGCCGACCAACTTGCCATGGTCGAGCTTCGCGTCGCCGGTGCCGAAGTAGCTCTCGTCGCTTGGGGTCTTGGGGCGCAGAGAGAATGTCACGTCGTCTTTGTCACGCGTGCCGTTGATCACGAGTGCGCCGAGCGGACCGTCGAGGTCGCCGGTGACTTGATGGGTGATCGGATCCGAAGCGAGGTTCATCGTGCCTTCGCCGAGACCACTGCCTGCATCTTCGCCGCGAAACTTCAGACCCGCGTCTCGTGTGGCAACGGTCACGTAGAGCGTCGACGCGACAGCCATGTAACTGCCGCTCCACGCGTTCGAATCTTTTGGAGCAGCATCGACGATGGGCGCGGCGACCGACGCACTCGCAGAAGCAGAGGCTGCGCTGTTCGCGTCGTCTTTCTTGGTGCACGCGAACATCAGCACGCACGCCGTGGCCAAAATCAGCCGACTCACGCGGCTCCACCCGATCGCTCTGTGATGCGCACGCCGACCTCGCCTTCGATCTCGACGAGCTCGCCGCGAGCGACCTCGACACCCGATACGCGCAACACCACGGCCTCGCCAACCCGACGGCCCAGAGCGATCACATCTCCCGCGGCGACCGACGCCCATTGGCGCGCGCTCATCTCGGCAGTGCCGATCTCCACGCGCACGACCACAGGTACTTCGCCGACAGATTCGAGCAGCGCGTCTTTGTGGACCATCTCTTCCTCTTCTGCTGCCCAACCTAGCCGACCTTCGCCATCCCGTAACACGACTCTTTCGCCAGTCGCGAGCTCCGCGCGGAGGCCTCGCTCCGCGGTGGCCGCAACCAACAAGACTTCGCCAGTCCAGCCCTCTCTGGTTTTGCGAATGGTTGGACTGCTCGGAAGCCAAACATCACCCGGGCGCAAGGACGCGACGTCCGTGACGGTCGACAGAGAAGATGCGGCGACGACCGGGAGCGCGAGGCGAATGTCTCCAAGTGCGCCGAGTGCGGCTGTATTCCACGGGATCGGCGGTGCGGTCGATGCGCTCGATGCGCGCACGACGAGCTGCGCAACAAAGGCGTCGTACTCGACCATGACGGTGAAGGTTGCAGCGACGTGTGGGCTCGTCGCGTGCGCGGCAAGGATCGATGAAGACGAGCCCGCAGCGATCACGTGCATGGGTGCACCAGCGCGTCGAGCGGCCGCAACGAGGATGGCGCCCACGGCACCTGCGATCGGCTCGGTTGCTGCCTTGTTGGCATCGACCACGCGTGGCGCGGTTCTCTTGAGCGCACGCGAGACGAGGGCAGCCGCAAGTGCTGGCTCGAGTTCCACGATGATCGGGTGTGCTCCTCGCGGGTCGTCATCCGCGCGCGCGAGCACCACAGCGACGCCGCCGTCGGAAGCTTTGGCGCGATCACTGACGCGCCGCAGGCGTGCTTCGACGGTCGTGAGAAGCAGCTCACCAGCGGCGTGCGCGAGCGACGAGACCGCGACGGCTCTTGCCAGCATGCGCTTGAGGTCGCCAGCCGCGGCGACTTCGCTCCTCGAGAGTGAGTCGAGCG
>JAYVXK010000274.1:0-7400 GCA_043785265.1 Myxococcales bacterium
CAAAGCCTACTATCTCAAACAGGACTATTCGACCGCTGGCACCAAGTTCGCGGCAGTGAACGTCGGCACGCTCTACACACATCAGGCGCGTTATTACCAAGGTCTCCTTGCGATGAAGGCCGCGCGTCAGAGCGCACCGACTCCCGATCCGAACGCCCCGCTTGGGACGCTTCCGCAGAGCGCAAATTACAAGCTCGCGATCGAAGCCTTCAAGCAGGTCACAGTGCTCGCGCCGGACACGGACGAACACAAGCACGTGATCGATCTGGCGTGGATGGCCATTGGGCGTTTGTTCTATGAGATGGAGCAGTTCGACTCGGCGAAAGACGCCTATTCGAAGGTGGGTCGCGACTCGCCCGAAGTCGACACCATGCTCTACGAGCTCGCGTGGGTGTACGTCCGTTTGGGCGACGTGCAACGTGCAGAGCGCGCACTCGAAGTGCTCGCGATCGCCGATCCGGATTCGCAATATTTGGGCGACGGAACACTGCTGAGAGCGGACTTGCTGCTCCGCGCGGGCGCGTTCGACAAGGCACTCTCTCTCTACCAGTCGGTGCGCGAACAGTACGACCCACAGAAAATAAAGGTCGAAACGTTTCTCGCGTCTACGAGCGACGTGAGCGTTTATTACGACAAGCTCTCTCAACAAGAGTTCGACGCTCTCGATCAAACGCAGGCCTTGCCGCCACTGGCGATCAAGTGGGCGCGCGAAGCAGAGGACGGACCGCTCGCGTTTTCGATCATCGATGACGTCGGTCGTTGCAAAAAGCTCATCAAAGACTCCGAGATTTTGATCGAAAAATTGAACGCGCTCACGAAAGCCTCCAACCGTGTGCGCGCGTTTCCCGAGTTGCTCGCGGGCGAAGAGTTGGCCCTTGGGCTCATCAACCGTCTCTCACGCGTGCGTCTCGATTTGGCGCGCGGTCTCGACTCCGAGGAAGGCAGCGGCGAGCTCAGCGGAGACATCGGCAACTGGCAGAAGCAGCGCCGGTCACTCATGGACTCGGTCGCCGCTTTGCCCACGAATTCAGCCGAATTCCAAGATCGCGATCAGGTCGGCATCAAGCAATGGAACAGCGTCTCGCAAGCGTTGTCTCGTGACGGACTCGAAGTCGATCAGCTCAATGCGGTCGTCAACGGTTTGCGTCGCATGCTCCGCGAGGACGCTCAGCATGGTGTCACGCGATCACCTGCGGACCTCAAACGCTTCAACGACGAGATCGACGACAACGAACGCTTGCTGCGAGAGGCGCGCGATCAGGTT
The DNA here is from genome assembly GCA_043785265.1 of Myxococcales bacterium. Taxonomy (GTDB): domain Bacteria; phylum Myxococcota_A; class Polyangia; order Polyangiales; family Polyangiaceae; genus JANYHY01. The sequence goes on from JAYVXK010000274.1 coordinate 1,265, forward strand.
GGGGTGCTTCGTCGTCAGATCGAAGTCGGGCGCGCGCAAATCGGCCTCGGCGACAAACGCTACCAAGACGACGCGCAGTTCCGCGCCAGCTTCCGCGACGCACTCGATCGCGAAACGTCCGACGGTGCTGCAGGGCAGGGGGGCAGCGACACGCAAGCGTACTCGCAGCGCGTGATCCCACTGTTTGCGCAAATCCGCGCCCAGGAAGAGCAGCTCACCAATCAGTTTCTCGCCCTCGAGAAACAGGTGGATGAAAAAACCAACGGGCTTCAGGCGAAGATCGACACTGAGGCTGGCCACATCGGCGAGTACAAGGTCACTCTCGCCACCTACGACACCGAAGCGCGCGACTTGGTCGGGCATGTTGCTCAGCGCAACTTCACCATCGTGCGAGACAAGCTGCGCGGCATCGTGTTGCGCGCGGATGTCGGCGTGACAGAACAAGCGTGGGAAGTGCGCGAAGAGGAGCTTGATCGTGTGCGCAACCTGCAGACGGAGCGCTCGCGCGAAGAGCGTCTGCTCGACGAAGAACTCAAAGAAGTCCTCGACGACTCGGTCGATCCGGGCGGGGACAAGTCCAACACGGGCGCCAAGCCGCCTTCTTCCAAGTGATTGCCTGAGGGCTTAAATGAGAGAGCGTACGTCGAAGTGGATCGTCCTCATCGGATCGTTAGCGGTCGGCATTGGACTATCGGTGTCCGTGTCGGCACAGCCCGCGGCCAACAACGCAGACGCTGGAGCGCCGAAGACCGACGCTGCGGCGTCAGCGGCAACCTCGTCCATCGACAGCGGCGCATTGCCAACGGCTGCGATGAGCGATGGCGATTCTGGGGCGGTTGCACCTCCGACGCCCACCTTCAAGAAGCCACCACCACCTCCGCCGCCGCCGAGTCCAGCACAGGTCGCTGCGCTCGACACGCTGCAAAAAGAGGCGGTTTCGTACGACCAAAGCGCGCGCGAATATCGCGACACCGTCACGGCCATCATCAAGCTCCACTACGAAGAGAAGAAGAAGACGATTCTCTCAGGACTCGATCGAGAGATCGGCATCGAGAAAGAAGAACTTTGCAAAGCGCGTGAGACCGCGATCGCGCGGCTCGAGGACTTCATCTGTCAATACGCGGGTGGTGATCCTGCTTCGCCGCCGCCTCCTGATCCGATCGCGTGCAAAAAGGCAGACGGTACGGTTTCGCCTGCTCCGCCGCCTCGTCCGACCTGCACGAATCCTTACCGCACGGACTCGCCAGACCCCGAGACCCCCGACGCGATGTATCGGCTCGCAGCGCTCTACGAAGAGCGAGCGCGGTCCGACGATGCCAAAGACGACATGACGATCGCGCTGAAACCAGCCATCGCTTTGTACAAACGCGTCATCAAGCAGTTCCCGAACTACAAGGAACTCGCGGGCATCTATTACTACCTCGGTCACGCCTACAACGATTCGAATCGCACCGAAGAGGGGCAGCAAGTGTGGCGCTCGCTCGTGTGCCACAACAAGTATCCGTATCCGACCAAGCCCGATCCTAAAAATCCTGACGTCGACACGATTCAGTCGATGCCCCAGGACAACACGAAGGACAACTGGAAAATCTGGCGCGACAGGTACTCGCGCCCCGGAATGGACCCGAAGAAGCTCGTGCGCAACGCCGAGACGACATTCGTCGATCCGTTTGGAGACGACTGCACGTCCATTCCGCAGCCAAATTTGCGTACGGGCGAGGATCCGAAATACGTCGCCGAAGTCTGGTGGCAAATCGGTAACTGGGAGTTCGACCAACTCGACTCGCGCGCAGGCGTGACCGACGACGAGCCTGTTGGCGTGTGGGATTTGAACCGCGCTGCGACCGCATACCAGAAGTCGCTCAAATTCAAGAGGCCGCCGCTCTACTCCGTCGCGCTCTATAAATATGCGTGGACGCTCTTCAAGCAGCAGCGCTACGACGGCGCGACGCGCGAGTTCGTCCTTTTGCTCTTGCACACCGACGACCTCGAAAAAACGCACGGTGATGCAAACGTGAGCGACTTCAGAAGCGAGGCCTACACGTACATTGCTGGCTCGCTGACGAATGTCGACTTCATGGGCCCAGCTGTAGACGAGCCGTACATTCAACGCCCAGACGTCATCGATTCGATTCCCGATCCCATCGTCGCTGAGAAGGCGCTGCATGTGGCGATCGATCGCGTGAGAGATCCGACGCTGATTCCACAAGACAAAACGTGGACGATCGAAATCTACAAGGCGCTCGCGAGCGAGTTCAGAAGCCTGAATCAGTTCAACAACGCGATCGAAGTCTACGACCTCATCCTCAAGAAGTGGCCGATGGATCCCACTGCGCCGAGCGTGCAGAACGAGATCGCGCTCACCTACGACCAGATGGGCTTCACCGGAAAACACTCGCCAGCGGAGCGCGATGCATTCGCCACGAAGGCACTCGCGGCACGCACGAACCTCGCCAACTACGTCGGCACCACCAAGTGGGTCGACGCAAACAAAGACAACCCTGAAGCGATTCACGAAGCAGAACGCCTCGCTCACGGTGGCTTGCGATCGGCTGCGGCGTCTCACACCAACAACGGCAAGCAGTTGCTGGTGCTCGCGACACAAGCGCCGAACGAGAAGGAAGCGCTCGACGATTTGAGTCGGTCGCTCGCAGAATACAGACTCGCGGCGATCGGCTGGCAGGGCTACTTGTTGCAGCCAGAGACGCAGAGTTCTCCAGACGCCTATGAGAGTCGCTTCTGGCTAGCAGACGCGCGCCATAAACAAGTGCAGGTGCAGATGCTCTTGCACACGCGCAAAAAAGATCTCTATCCCGAGCCCACGCAGCAAGAGGTCGATCTCGCGAAGTCTGCTGCGATCGATGTGCGTGACTCGAACGAAGACGACAAGTATCTCGATGTCGCGGCGCAGTTCGTAGTCGAAGAATCAGACGTGCTGGTCAATCTCGACTACGCGCACAATCAAGACTCCAAAGGCTCGCAAGGCTATCCGCACCGCACGGAACTCGAGATGGTCGGCACGGGCGACACGGCGACGGTCAAACAAGTCGCGATCCCGGCCAATTTGGCTTCCGCCATGAAAGCCCGCGACGAATATGTCGCTCACGTCCCGCCGGAGAAAGACAGCGCAGACTCCAAGGGCGTAAAGAACGCGACGATCTTCCAATATGACGTCGCGGACATCTACTTCGTCTATGGCGACTTCGTGAACGCAAAGGCTCGCTTCGAGCCCCTCTATCGCGATCACTGCGGCAAAGACGAATACGGCCAAAAGGCATGGGTCAAGCTCATCTCGATGGCCGCAAAAATGAACGACGCGGTTCGCGCGCGCCAACTCGCCGAGGCCGACAAGGCAAACTCATGCGCAGTCGGTGGTCGCAAGTCGTGCACGAAAAAAGCAGATTGCGGCACCGACGAAGATTGCGTCGACAACATGTGTCGAAGCACCCTCTCGGTCGACATCTTCCAAGCGGCTGGCTACCAAGACGCCGACAAGAAGTTCATTCAAGCATGCGGTCGCGATCTGGTGGCCGAGCGCCCCAATGACAAATGCGATCCAGTCACGCCCGCGAATACGCAGGCCTGGAAAGAGACGGCCAAGCTCTACAACGACGCGCTCCAAGCGGCGCCCGGTCGACGTGAGGCTCCGAGAGCGGCCATGCGCGCGGCGTATGCCTTCAAGCAGCTGGGTGATTTTCCGGCGGCGATCAAGGCCTATGATCAGTTCATCGCCGAGTACGGCAAAGAAGACACGCTCAAAGTTCTGCAGAACGGTGACACCAAAAAAGGCGTCCCTGCAGACGACAAGCAATACAAAGAGCGCCTCGGCTTTTTGAACATCGCGTATGACGAGCTCGGCACCACGTACTACTCGTTCTTCAACTACCCGAAGGCAGCAGAGACTTACGAGCGTGTCGCCCAATTGACGCGCTTCACGAACGAGAAGCGCAAGACCGCCGCGAAGAACGCGATGATCTTGTTCAACGCCACCAACCAGCGCGATCGCATGCTCAACATGTATAAGATCGTGGTGTCGCTCGGACCGACCGCAGACGAGAAAGCAAACTACGACTATCTCGTGGCGAGCTTCGATTACCAGCAGTGGAATCCGACCGGCGGCGATGGTGGCAACAACCGCGCGATTCGCCAAAACGCAGAACTTGCCATGGGCAGTTTCTACAACACGAACAAGAGCACGCCCGCCGCAGCCAAGTACTCTCTCGAAGCTGCATGGCGCGTTGCCAAGATGAAAAAGAGCGCAGGCGATATTGGCTATCACGCTTGGTTCAAGTCGACGATCGATGCGTGGAAGTTTTTGGACATGCACGCGTCGACCGGCAAAGACGGTAAGGAAAGCGATCTACCGCCGTACACGGATTACGGCGCGGAGGCCGAGTTCACGCTCCTCGACGAAGAGATCCACGACAAGTTCGACAACGACACGGGTCACCACAAATACTCGACGATGACCGCCGAACAGATCCTCGGTAAGATCGACCAGAAGACTGGCAAGTTCCTCACTGATGGTGCTTACCGAATCGATGTGAAGACCGCCGACGACTATGACCTCAAGCTAAAGCATGTGACCGACACCTATCACTCGCTCGAGTTCGTGCCGGCTTCGCTCGCTCGCCGCGGCTCGCTCTACGATTCGTTGCGCACTGGCCTCTACGCTTGCGCAGGAAAAGAGTTCAACGACCACCTCATCCCGCCGCAGTTCAAGACGGTGCTTACGCAAATGCGCAACAGCGGGCGTGATGATCTCGTCGATCAAGCCGACAAGCTGACCGACATGGTCAAGGATGGCTGGAAGAACAAGCGCGGTCGCGAGATGGAAGGATCGGACCAGGTCATGGTCCGCTACTACTCGCAAGCGGTGCATTTGGCGCGCACGTACAACGTCCGGAGTCCCTCGGTCACGCGAGCAATCGGGCGTCTAGCTTTCTTCTCCGACTCGGCCACCGAGCTCGGTGAAGGCCCCCACGGCTGCCAACCTCCAGCACCGAACGCCCCCGCTCCGTCCACTCAATGCGGTATCTCACCGTACGTGAACGCGACGATCGATCCGACTGACAAGAGCGGAGCACGAAAGCTCTCTTACACACCAGGCATGTATCTACAGATGCGCCCTGGTTTGCCAGCGGTTCTTCCCGAGAATGGCTCGGCAGCTCCGCTCCCGGTGGCACCATGAGAAGATTGATCGCGCACGCAACCGTTGCCACGGCGGTCCTCGCGATCGCCGCGTGTGGCGGCGACGACAAGAAGGTCAACTACCCGACGAAGAGTGACGCAGGGGCCACACCAACGACCGACAACACCGTGAAGACGGACGACGGCGCGCAAGTGGGTATCGCCGACGATCATGCGGAAATGAGTGGAGATAGTAAGGGTCTCTATCAAGACGGCTTCACTGCGTGGGTCAACGGCGACTTACCAACCGCGAAAGCCAGGTTCACCGAGGCGACACACAAAGATCCGAAGTCTCCCGCGGCATTTTATTCGCTCGGCTGTGTGCTTGAGCGACTGGGCGACAACGCCGGCGCGCAGTCTGCGTACAAGAGTGCATTTAGCGTGAAGCCCGACTACGAACTCGCGATGGGTGCTTACGCCATCAGTGTTGCTCGCAGCGGCAACATCAACGACGCAACCTCTTTTCTCAACGGACAACACACCAAGTTTCCGACTTCGCCACGCATCATGAACTACCTGGCGGAGGTGCGGTCGCTCGGCAAAGACAGCGCGGGAGCGCAACAAGCGGCACAAGACGCTTTGCGTCTCGACTCCAACTTCAAAGATGCGATGGTCACGATCGCTCGCGACTTTCATCGCAGCGGCAAAGACGAACTTGCCAAGTACGCGCTGACCGCCGTGTTGGTCGGGTTTGGCCAAGCGACTCCGCCACGGGATCCAGACAACGCAGAAGCGCACTTGCTGCGCGGGCTCATCGAGAGATCGGCGGGGCAACGCATCGCCGCCATGAAGGACTTCGAGGCTGCACGCGGCAAGCGACCAGACTTGGTCGAGGCAACAATTCAGATCGGCGCGATGAAACTCGAAGCAGGCGACGCTGCAGGTGCCCAGCCGCTACTCGAATCGGCAGTGAAATATGCACCGAATCAACCACTCGGACACTTGA
>JAYVXK010000275.1:0-2205 GCA_043785265.1 Myxococcales bacterium
GAGCAGGCGACCGTGCTCGCGTGGGAGCATGGTGACCTGTTTCCCACCAAGCAGTTCATCGACAAGATGGAAGCCCTACGAATCAAGGGTTCTGGTGCGATCCCCCGCAAAGCAAAGGGTCATGTCGACCCCATCAAGGCGCTGCGCGATCCCGTCGTGTGGGAGTTACTTCGCAAGATCGCCGCTCACAAAAAGCTGCGCGACGAAGTCATCAAGCTGGCAACGAGCTATCCAGACCCAGCGGGTGACGACGATTGATCATTCGTCGACTTTTTCTTCCGCGTCATCGTCGTCGTCATCATCATCATCGTCGTCATCATCATCGAAGTCGTCGTCTGCATCATCGGGAAACTCGAGTTCGTCCGCCGGATCGTAGAGTTTCGATGGGGCGTTTTTTTCGTCGGTCGGTGCAGCGTCGTCGTGCGTGGCGTCTTCTTGCGCACGTTCTTGGGCGCCGAGCGGCGGGCTCGTGAGCGTCTTCCGATTGTCTGGTTCGGGGTCTTCGAACGCCTCGACCGGCTGATCAGGCGCAAGCGCGCCCACGAGCTCGTCGACGCCACCTGCGCGTGATTCGAGATCGCCTTCGAGTTCTTTTTCGACCGTGCGCCTGCTGTCTTCGTTCAGCTCGGTGAACTCGCGAAGTGTCGGCAGGTCTTTGAGCGATTTCAGTCCGAACAACTCGAGAAAGCCTGCGCTCGTGCCGTAGAGAATCGGTCGACCGGGTTCGTCCTTCTTGCCAAGGATGCGCACGAGATCGCGTTCGAGCAGCATCTTGAGAACAGCGCCGCAATCGACCCCGCGAATGTCGTCGACCTCGGGGCGTGTGATCGGTTGGCGGTACGCGACGATCGCGAGCGCTTCGAGTTGCGCGCGAGACAGTCGCACGGGTTTCTGCCCGGTCATGTCGCGAACGAAGGGCGCGAACACTGCGCTCGTACGAAACACCCAGCCACCCGCGACTTCGTCGAGCTGAATGCCGCGACCGTTGTATTCTACACGCAGCTCCTCCAGGATCTTCGTGATTTGCCGCGTGGGTGCGCTCGCCAGCTTGCCGACTTCGCCTGCTTTCAAGGGCCGATCGCTCGCAAACACCAGCGCCTCGACCAGGCCGCGCAGGTGAGCGTCTCCCACCTCGTGACTCGCACCCACCTCGTGATCCGCAGACGCGGGAGGAGGCGTCGGTGTCGTCGGAACGGGTTCGTCGTCGTTCACGTGGTCGGTCTCGTCGGTGTTCGCGAGCGCGTCCACGTGCGAGTCGTCCACCTTCGGCAGCTCAGTGTCGGGCGCAGTCACTTGTCCTCGCCTTTGGGTTCGCTCTCGCTGCCGAGTTCACTCGTGAAGTGTGCTTCGTCGAGTGTGCCGGCAGAGTCCATCACGGCTTCGACATACAACGGTGCCATGGGCTCGGTCTGGAAAAGGCGTGTCATGCGTAGCTTGGTCATTTCGAGAACGGCGAGGAAGGTGATGACGAGATCAAAGCGCGTGGTCAAGCCCTCGAAGAGTTCTTCGAAGAGCATGCGTTCGCGCGACTTGAGCTTGTCGATGAGTTGATGAATGCGATCGGACAGGCTGACGCGGTCGGCGACGATGTCATGCGAGAGCTTGACGCTACTTTTGGCGAGCACCCGCTGAAACGCCTCCACGAGCGAATAGAGCGGCACTTCAGCGAGCGGTGGCAAACCAATCTGAACTGCTTCTTCGATCACCGATCCGCGCGTGAACACATCAGCGCCTTGCACGCCCCGCGACATCAAGTCGACGCCTGCTTGCTTGTATTTTTGATACTCGAGCAACCGGCGAATCAGCGCCTCTCGCGGGTCCTCTTCTTCTTCGGCGATGGCGTCGTCTTCTTGCCCCGGAGGCGGCGCTGGCAAGAGCATCTTCGACTTGATGTGCGCGAGCGTGGCGGCCATGACCAAGTACTCGGCTGCAACATCGAGGTTCATGAGCGTCATCACCGACAGGTACTCGAGGTACTTCTCCGTGATGAAGCTGATCGGGATGTCGAGGATGTTGAGTTCGTGCTTTTGACAAAGATGGAGCAAGAGGTCGAGCGGCCCCTCGAAGCTGGGGAGGCTCACCTTGTATGCGGCGTTTCCCGCGTCGAACTGCTCGCCTTGTTCGGCCATGTTGGCAATGATGGTCGAGCGTGTACCTTCTCGATGCCGCGAAAACAAGGGTCAGCGGCGCGTTTTTATCCACAAC
>JAYVXK010000276.1:0-7388 GCA_043785265.1 Myxococcales bacterium
TGAAGAGGCGACCCGCCTAGGCGGCAGTGTGGTCGCGATTGGCAACTTCGACGGTGTGCATCGAGGCCATCAAGCCGTGCTCGCTCATGTGTGCGACGAGTCGCGCTCCCGCGGCGTTCCTTCGGCGTTGCTGACTTTCGATCCGCACCCGGCGAGCGTGCTTGGTCGCCCCCCTCCACCAACACTGACGACACTGGCGCGCAAAGCAGAACTCGTGAGAGAGATCGGTGTCGAGCATGTGTTGGTGCGCAAGTTCGATCTCGAACTCTCTCGGTGGAGCGCAGAGCGGTTCGCGACCGAGTTGCTCGCGCAGGCCCTCGGCAGCAAGCTCATCGTCGTTGGCGACAACTTTCGTTTTGGTCACAAGCGAGAGGGTGATCTCGCGACATTGCGCGCGTTAGGGCTAAAATTAGGCTTCGACGTGGAGGTGTTCGCCGCGGTGAGCGATGCAGAGGGTCCTCTGTCGAGCACGCGCGTGCGCGAAGCCGTGCGCGTCGGACAGGTCGCCGAGGTGCGAGGGATGCTCGGTCGCCCTCATCGCATCGAAGGCGTGGTGGAGCGCGGCGCGCAGCGAGGACGCACACTCGGTTTTCCGACAGCCAATCTTGGGAGCATCCAAGAAATGCTCCCCGCGCACGGCGTCTATGCCGTCCGTGTGCACCATGACGCACGCACCTTCGATGGCGTGATGAACCTTGGCGTTCGACCGACAGTCGATGGCCACAAAGCAACCCAAGAAGTCTTCCTCTTCGACTTCGACGGCGATCTCTACGATCGCTCTCTGCGCGTCGACTTCATCGAGCACATCCGCCAAGAGCGCAAATTCCCCACGCTCGACGCACTTCAATTGCAAATCGCCCAAGACGCCGCCACGGCCCGCCAAATCCTCTCTGTCGGCGAAAGTCTTCGCCGCTCCTAGCCAAAAAGAAGAAGGCTTGGCATAAGGTCGCCATGCCGACGGACCGCAGCGTTCTCGAAGCGATGGATCGCGACGCGTTGATCGCTCGCGCCGAGACTGACGGCGTGTCGCGTGCGCGCGTGCTCACACGGCCCGAACTCATCGACGAGATCCTTCGACGCGAACCAGGCCGCAGCACCGACGATGTGCGTCGCGCCCGCGGTTTTCTGGGCCTTGCGCGCGATCTGCTGGCGCGCGTGATCGAGCGAGGTCTGCACTTGGCGGACGCAGCCGATCGTATTCGGGGTGTGGCTCCTGCTGCGCCGCGTCCTGTTCCTTCTGCGCTTCCAACCGTCACACTCGCGGAGATCTACGCCACGCAGGGCCACAAGCAGAAGGCTGTCGATACCCTCACACAAGTCCTCACCAGCGAACCCGATCATGGCGCCGCGCGTGCGCTCCTCGAAAAACTTCAAGCGGGCAAAATGGCGGTGCCGGATCAGCCGGTGCTTCCTCCCGAGAGCGACGAATCGAACTCGAACGAAGAGAGCGTCGACACCATGGGATCGAGTCACATGGAGCAGCGCACCGGCGCGATGCCAGAGCCGGCGACCATGCTCGATGCGGAGCCGTTGCCTGCCCAGTACGACGTCGACGAGTGCATCGCCATCAACGTCGACCCAACCACTCTCTATGTGTATTGGGAAATCAAAGCAGACACATTTGCCCATTTGAACGCGCGCATGCCGCACGGCAAAATCAGCCTCCGCGTGCTCGTCATGATGCCTACGTGGGATGGCCCGCGCGCTTACAATCAAGACATCGAAGTGCACACTCCCGTCGGCGATTGGTTCGTGCGCGACCTGCCTGAGGGTGCGGTCGTGCGTGCCGCTGTGGGTTGGCAAAGTGCCGAGGGCGTGTTTGTTTCGGCTGCACATTCTCGTGGCGTCGAGCCTTCGCGTCGCGATCGATCTCCAGTCGTGGCGCAGTGGCTTGCGCGTTGGACACCCGAAGCGACCCTCTCGGTCGGACCGGCCGAACCAGAAGCGCAGCGGCTTGCTCGCGCGCTCGCACGCATCGAAGCGCGTCGCGTCGCTCGCATGGAATCGGGTGAATGGGACGCAGACGATGCAATCGAACTCTCGCGTCGACCCCTCGGATCGAGTGAGCGTGTGGTCAAAGTGTCGAGTTCTTGGTCATGACCAGACCGAAAACGTTCGATCGAGCTGATGTTGTTGGGACTGTCACCTGCTCGTAACAAACCATCATTAAAAGGAGCGCTGCATGGCACGCGTGCTGCTCGTCGAAGACGAGAAGGACATCCGAGACGTGGTGGCGTTTAACCTGAAGCAAGCGGGTTACGAGGTCTTGGCGGCGGGCACCGCAGAAGAAGCGCTGCGGCAGATTCGCACGCACAAGCCGAATCTCATCTTGCTCGACGTCATGCTGCCAGATCGCTCGGGCACGGAGATTTGCAAAGCGCTCAAGCGTGACCCCGCTACGAACGCGATTCCGATCATCATGCTCACCGCGCGCGGCGAAGAGGTCGATCGCGTGGTGGGCTTCGAACTCGGAGCCGACGACTACGTCACCAAACCCTTCAGTATGCGCGAGTTGCTGCTGCGAGTGCAGGCGATGCTCCGTCGCGCCACACAAGATCCGCAAACGGAAGACATCGTGCTTTTGGGCGCGCTCAAGATCGACCACGCCGCGCATCGAGTATGGATCGGCGAAGACGAGATTGATCTGACGGCTCTCGAGTTCAAACTGCTTTGGACTTTTTATCAGCGCAAAAATCGAGTCCAAACGCGCGCCCAATTGCTCGACGATGTGTGGGGAGTCTCGCCGGACATCACCACGCGCACCGTCGACACTCACGTGAAGCGACTCCGCGAGAAGCTCGGTCCCAAGTGTGACTTCATCGAGACCGTGCGCGGCGTCGGTTACCGATTTACCTCGGCCCCAGAGTCGTGACGTCCAAAGTATACGACTCCGTTCCACCCGCGCAGCCAGAGTCCACGCTCGTGCAGGTGGAAGAAGCGCCGCTGAAAACCGGCCTCAATCTAGGCCTCCGGGCGAAACTGTTTTTGATCTCTTTGGGCGCGATCATGTTCGTGGTCGCCGTCGCACACGCGTACTTGTCGACGTCGCTCGACCGCATTCTCACCGATCGCATCGAGGGCGACCTTCGGGTGCGCGCAGAGTTGGCGTCGCGCGAGGCCGGCGACGCTCCCTACGCGCCGCAAGACTTCGCCTCGTGGGATTTGCTCGCGGACGACCTTGGTCACCGCGCACACGCGCGCGTCACTCTCATCGACAAGACTGGCGTGGTCGTTGGCGACAGCGAAGTGCCACTCGATCAGATCCCCAAAATCGAAAATCACGCGAGCCGTCCTGAGGTCCAAGGAGCTCTCACGCAAGGCCAGGGGGCTGCATCGCGACTCTCGACCACAGTGCGCGTGCGCATGCTGTATGTCGCCGTGCCTTTCATGCACGGGAGCGACATCGCCGGCGTCGTGCGTGTTGCGCTGCCTCTCGTAGAAGTCGAGAGCGCCGAAGCCCAGCTGAATCGAGCCTTGTTGTGGGGTTCGATGCTGGCGTTCGTCGTGGCGGCGATGCTCAGTGCGGTGAGCGCAGAGTTCGCTTCACGCACCGCGCGCAAGCTCACGAATGTGGCGCGAGCCATGGCAAAAGGCGACTTCACCGTTCGAGCGGCGCCAGCTGGGCACGACGAACTCGCGCTGCTCGGCCGAGCGCTCGACCAGCTCGCCGAGAGTTTGTCGCGCACGCTCGACAAGCTGCGCGCCGAGCGCGACTTCATCGGACGCATCGTCAACGGCATGCAGGAAGGCGTCCTCCTCACCGACCCTCGAGGCAGAGTCGCGCTCATCAATGGTGCGTTGCGACAGATGCTTCTCATCGGCGCAAACACCCAGGGCAAGGCACCGCTCGAGGTCGTCGAAAACGAAGAGATCGCTGCGTTGATTCACGAAGCGCGCGACAAGGGTCACACCGCGAGCGCTGAAATCGAGCTCTCGGGACTCAAGCCGCGACGTCTGCTGGTGCGCGCGGTGCCACTGGTCGACGAACCGCGGGGTGTGCTTGCTGTGTTCGTCGACGTAACCGAGATTCGCAGGCTCGAGACATTGCGCCGCGATTTTGTAGCCAACGCATCGCACGAACTCCGCACCCCCGTGACCGCAGTGCGCTCTGCTGCCGAGACGCTCCGCGGTGCCGCAGCAAGTGATCCCGAAGCGGCGCTTCACTTCATGGACATCATCGAGCGAAACGCCGAACGACTTCAGTTGCTGGTCGAAGACCTGCTCGATCTCTCCCGGATCGAAGCGCGAGAGTTTCGTCTGGCAATTGAAGACGTCGATCTCAACGCGTTCGTCGATCAGATGCTCGCGCTCTTTCGTGATCGGGCTGAAAAGAAGCGGATTCGGCTCGTCAATCAAGTCTCGACCGCTCTCGCCTTTGCGCGGGCGGATCGTCGCGCTCTTGAACAAATCCTCACCAACTTGGTCGACAACGCGCTCAAGTATTCACCCGAAGGCGCTGAGATCATCGTGGGCGCGTCTCGCGAAGCAGGCGTGTTGCGTGTGTTTGTGCGGGACACGGGCCCTGGCATCGAACAACGTCACTTGCCCAGATTGTTCGAGCGTTTCTATCGCGTAGACGCGGGCCGTTCGCGCGAGCTCGGTGGCACGGGTCTGGGTCTGTCGATCGTCAAACACCTCGTCGAGGCACTGGGCGGCATGATTGGCGTCGAGAGCGCGGTCGGCAAAGGCACCACGTTCGCGTTTACTCTTCCCATCTGGAAAGACGACCCGCCGACGAGTCAGGATCCATGATTTCGCGCGCGTCGTACACACCACCGACCCTCGCCGAGCTGCGCCGCATGTCGATCGAACAACTCGATCGCGTATTTTCGGACGCACCTCTGCTCGATCTACCCAAGCGACGCTTCGATGGTGAGACGCTCGTGCGTTTGCAGAATCGCGGCGCTCTCATGAAACGTCATCGCATCTTGGAGGGGCTCGGCTTCGAGGCCATGCGATGGGGCATCGATTTCATCGCAGACGATTGGTTTTTCTACACGCCACTCTTCGCAATAGGCCATTTTCAGCCTCGTCCAGGCCCTTCGCGTTGGCGCGACACAGAGTCGATCGGCTTGCATTGCATCGCGCGCTTGCCTCACGTCATCAAGAGAGAACTCTACGACGAGGTAAAGCCCCTCTCCGACTCGCTCGTGCTCGGCATCGGCGGAGTGAACCGCGAAAAGACGATGGGCGATCACTTCTACTTCGCACTGAGAGCCCGCGAGTAGAAACGCCCCCTCCCGGCCTCCCCCATGGTCATGGGGGAGGAGGAGAAGCTGATCCTCCACGAGTCCAGTTCTTCTCCTCCCCCACAACCGTGGGGGAGTCGGGTGGGGGCCGGGTGGGGGCTGACGCAGGACGAGCGGACGGGGACGGACGACTACACGACGTCGAACGGGTAGCCGCCATCGACGTACGCGCGGTCGGCGATCGACTTGCGGAGTTCGTCATCGTTCTTCTCGAAAGACTCGACTGCCGCGGCGAGGCGTTTTTCAGCCCCTGCGACGAACATCGTCGTGAGGTCGGTCTCGCGTCGAGCGCCTTCTTCGCCGCGACGTTCGAGCGCAGCTGTGGTTCGCGACAGCACGCATGCGATCGCAAAGAGATCCATGGCGATGTCTGCCACGCGCCGTTGCGTGTACTGCATTTCGGCGATGTCCTTACCGTGTTTGCGGAGGACCTTCTCCACGCAGCGAGACAACTCACCTGCGTATTGTTCGAACACGACCGCTTCCTTGTTCAGCAATGCATGAGTGCGCGACAGTCGCTCACGACCGAGAGCAGACCGCGCTTTACGAATCGCGAAGTCACTCAAGAGTCCGAAGCCTTTGATGGGTTCGCGTATCGCGCGCGACACGTCCTCCAGCGCTTGTCCCGGTCCGGCCATGCCGCTCAGTGCGATGAAGCAACGCAGGATCTCGTTGGTTCCCTCGAAAATGAGGTTGATTCGTGCGTCCCTCAGCAATCGCTCGAACGGCTGCTCGCGCATGAAGCCAGCACCCGCGGCGATTTGAAGCGTCTCGTTCGCGACGCGATAGAGGATCTCCGAGCCGTAGACTTTGCAGATGGCGCTCTCGATCGAGTAGTCGACCGACTGACTGTCTACCAGGCTAGTTGCCATATAGACCATGCTCTCGAGAGCAAACGTGTCGGCGAGCATGCTAGCGATCTTGTCTTTGACCAAACCGAATTGGCCGATGGGTCTGCCGAACGCGCGGCGCGACAGACATCGTTCGGTTGCCAATTGGATGAGATGCTTGGACAGTCCTACGCAACCGCTCGCGAGTCCGAGGCGTCCGCCGTTGAGAGTCTCCATCGCGACCTTGAAGCCGCGACCAATCTCACCAAGGACGTTCGCATCCGGCACATGAATCGAAGGGAGCATGACCTCCGTCGTCGAGCACCCGCGTATGCCTAGCTTCTCCTGATTGGGCCCAGTTTTTAGCCCAAAATCACGCTCGACGATGAACGCAGTGAGCCGAGGTTTTGCGCCATCGTCATTGGATGGAGACGTGCGTGCAAACACGATGAAGACATCTGCGATGCCGCCGTTGGTGATCCACGACTTGGTCCCACTGAGAAGAAAACCTCCGCCGGCTGGCTCTGCACGCGTCTGCACGCCGGCCGCGTCACTCCCTGCGCCCGGCTCCGAAAGTGCAAACGCAGCGATGTGGTCGCCCGTCGCCAACTTGGGTAGATACTTGGCTTTCTGTTCTTCGGTTCCAAAAGACAATATCCCCTGATAGCCAATCGATTGATGCGCGCCGACGGTGACGGCCAACGAACTATCGATCCCTGCCAACTCTTGAATCACACGCGCAAAGCCCGTCGTGCTCATCCCGAGTCCGCCGTAGGCTTTGGGAGCGAGCATGCCAAATAGGCCTAAATCCTTGAGGCCGCGCAGCACTTCAGGCGCAATGCGCTCAGCGCGATCGATCGCCGCCGCGTCGATGTTCTTGCTCGCGAACCGTCTCAGTTGTGTCGTTAGTTGATTGACCTGATCCGATTGTGCTTCTGGCAATTGGGGATACGGAAATACGACACTGTCGTCGATGACACCAAAGAAGAGCGACTTCATGAACGACCCGTGCATGACTAATTGAGCTTCTCCTTCGGATCTTTCGCCGGCTCTTTTGGTGCGTCCTTGGGTGTGGTCGCCGCTGCGGGTGCCTTTGCTTCTTGCCAGGGATACTTGACGCGCGAATGGAACATGTTGACCAGCGTGTCGGCCATGCGCGAACTTAGCGTGCGCAAATCCTCCATTAACAAGCCGCATTCGTCGAGCTGACCGCTCTTGAGTTTGCCGAACACCACGCGCTGAATCATCTCGTCGAACTTGGCGCGCTCAGGCGGTTGAATCGTGCGACTCGCTGCTTCGATCGAGTCGA
>JAYVXK010000277.1:0-2203 GCA_043785265.1 Myxococcales bacterium
GCATGCCGGCTCTCATCGCAACACGTGTGCCCGCGTGTTCGTGCAGCACAGATTCAAATAGTGGCTTTAAACGAGCCGAATCTCGCGTGGCATCGCGAGTGGTGGATCCGACCTCGCTCAGTCGTGAGTCGTCGCGATCGGGAGTTCCACCACCCGTAGGGTGCGTTCGAGCACACGCTTGTTGGCGGCGAAGCCTGTCGCATCGGTCGTCCATAGCGGGGCGTGCGCCGATGCGAGCCCAGTTCGCGCGAGTTCGCGTCGTCGCGTGAGTTCGGTGACATTGGTGGTTTCATCGAGCGGCAAAGCACCCACTGCTTTTCGCGTGAGTGTTGCCGCGTCGTAACCGAGAGCAGTCCACCAGGTCGGCGGGTGCCCCGTGGCGTCACGGTATTCGGCCATCCGCGCGTCCCCGCGAGCACCAGGAGCGCCAAGCGGAAATGCGCCGGCCGCCACCGCGAGGACCTTCACGTCTCGGGTCGACGAGGAGACGCCTGCGGCGGGACGCGGACCGAGCGCGAGGATCGTGCCTGATTTCAGGGCTGGCATCACGGCACGCGCGCAGGCGTCGGAGCCGGAGACGAGCACGACATCGATGTGGTCCTTCTCCCATGACGTCGTAGGAAAGCGCGCGCGAGAGAGCGGGGGATCGCAGCTCGTCGGTGGCAGGAGTGTCAAAGGCGAGTTGGCGAATGCCGCCAACGCTGTCTGCTCCATCGTCCCGGCGAGCACTGCCGCCTTGGTGCGCTTGCGTTGCACGAGTGCCGCGACGAGCGGGTCCAATGTGTGTTGCACGGAGTCACCAACCACGAACGAGAACTTGAACGGGGGCGAGGCGGGATCTCCGAGGAGCACCATCGGCACACCATTTTGTTCGCTCCACGCGAGCGCGCGCGCCGTTCCCGCGTCGTCGAGTCCGGCAATGATGATCGAGGCTCCCTCGCCCACCAGCTCCTCGAACGCAGCTTCAGGCGTGTCTCCACCGCCTTCGCTTCGAGTGAGCAAACGCGTGCCGTCGTCGATTGCGCCCTGTTTTTTGGGCAGATCAAGCGCAAAGGCCACGCCGCGAGCCACGTCTGCTGCGGCGTCTCGCAGTTCGGCAGTGTTGGTCGGCAAGACCAGACCGATGCTGCGTCCAGCCACGCTCCGACGACCGCGTAGTGTCGTGGCAAGGTCCTTCAGCGCGCGCGCGTCTTCGCCATCGATCATGGCGGTACCGCTTTGAGGGTCCAATAACCACTTGGCGAGTTGAGCATTGTTGGTGTCGGCCGCATAACGCGCCAGGCGCTGCGCCATCTTCTTGCGCAGCGGCGTCGCGTACGCATTCTCGGGATTGGCCTGCATCGCGCGCAACGATCCTTCGATCGCGCTGGGTGGCATCGACGCGAGCGTCTCGTCGATGCGCGAGAGCACAGTGTCCAAGTGGTCTTCCGACGTGTCGCGCAACCATGCATCCATGTAGGCGATGGCCTCGTAGTCGCGACGCGCATCGACCGCCGCCAGCGTGACTTCAGCCAGAAGAAGCTCTCGCACGATGGGATCCACGGCTTTGCCAACCAACGGTCGCAGCGCGTCGAGAGCCGCTTCTGGTTGATGCCTTGCCCGCTGCAGGCGCGCGGCAGTGACCGTGTCCAAGTCCGTGAGGGTGCCCGCGGCAGGCAGGTCTTTGACTTGGTCGAGCGTTGACATGGCACTAGCAAGGTCCCCTAGTTCGATATCCACATTGGCCATGTACAATCGCGCGACCGACGCGAGAGCATCCTTCGGATAGCGCTCTACGAAGCGCGCGAGTTTGAGTCGCAAGGCTGCCCAAGCTGGCGGAGGCGTCATCCACGCTTCGCGAATTTCGACCATCGCACGCATGGCATCCGTGGACTCGGAGAGCGACGCGACAGGCCTTGTTTCGAGGGAGGCTGCACCACTGCCGCACGCTGAAACCAGCGCGATCGTCAAGCCGAGTCGGGTACACGACTTCATGGCACTTGACCGATGCGACCCGTGGCCGCGCTGTACGGGAAGTCCGCTCGCAGTTTGGTGTAGTCCTTTTGCGCGCCTTGCTTGTCGCCAGTTTGCTCGGCGGTTTGTCCCAAACGTAGGAGGGCCCACGGCGCGACACTCGACTTCGGAAACTTCATCACCTCCTCGAAACCTTGTTTGGCAAACACCCATTTGGAGGGATCAGTCTTCGCCTCGCGAAAGAACATCT
>JAYVXK010000278.1:0-2201 GCA_043785265.1 Myxococcales bacterium
GGGCACGAGCGTGACCATTCCTTCAGACATCGCGATCGCCGGCAACGCCAATGACACCTGGATCTTCCAGATCAGCGGCGACCTCAAGATGGCAGCTGCAAAACAGATGACGTTGAGCGGCGGCGCTCGCGCCAAGAACATCGTCTGGCAGGTAGCCGGCATCGTGGATCTTGGAACCACGACGCACTCGGAGGGCATCATTCTCTGCAAGACCGCGATCAAGCTCGGAACCGGTGGTTCCATCAACGGTCGTATGTTGGCGCAGACCGAGGTCAACATCGCCAGCAGCACAGTCAAGGGTCCCCAGTAAACGGAAGTGTGGTGGCGCGATCGCCGGGTGAGTTCACTCGGCGATCGCGGCATCTCGCCGCGCCCAGACTGTCCACGAGGTCTCCTCGCGCGCAGCTGTTTCATAGCTTCCCAGGAGGTTCATCATGCTTCGATCAAACGTGTTGCGACACATCGCGCGGCTGGCACTTCTGCTCCCGCTCGTTGTTCCGGCGGCGGCTTGCTCGGACGGTAGCTCCATTCTGCCTCTCCCCAACCCTGACGGTGGCAGTGGTGGTGACAGCGCTGGCAAAGACAGCAGCGTGCCCGACACGACGCCACCTACGGTCATCTCGAACTACCCGCTCGACGCAGCCAACGGCGAGTCCATCAGTACGGCGGTCGGCGCGACATTCAGCAAGGCGATGAACCCTCTCTCTCTCGCAGGCAACACCTTTCGCCTCACACAAGGCGGCGTGTTGGTCCCAGGCGCGCTCTCGTACTCCGCCTTCACTCGGACCATGAGTCTGCAACCTACGAATCCTCTCGCTCTCGACACGAAGTACGACGCCACGATCACAGTCGCTGCCAAAGATCTTTCAGGCAATGCGCTCCTCGCGACCTACAGCTGGAGCTTCAAAACCGACGCGGTCGCAGCCGTGGGTCCAGCCCCAGTGGTTCTCGGGTCCGCGGGTGACTTTGTGATTTTGGCCAAATCGGAAGTCTCGAACGTGCCCACGTCTGTGATCACCGGCAACATCGGTCTCAGTCCGGCGGCCGCGACCTACATCACTGGGTTTGCGTTGACCCGAGTCGGAACCAAGTGGACGTCACCTCAGGTCACCGGCGGCATCTTCGCAGCCGACAATGATCCTCCGACGCCCAATGATTTGACAGTCTCCGTACTCGCCATGCAGGCGGCCTACGTCGATGCTGCCGGTCGCCCCACGCCCGATTATCTCAACCTTGGTGCGGGAACCATCGGCGGTTTGACTCTCAAGCCCGGTCTCTACAAGTGGGGGACGTCTGTCGTCATCCCCACGGACATCACCATCGCTGGTCGCGCGAACGACACCTGGATTTTCCAGGTCAGCGGTGACCTCAAGATGAGTTCTGCCAAGAGCATGATCTTGAGCGGCGGTGCGCGCGCGAAGAACATCGTCTGGCAGGTCGCAGGCTTTGCGGACTTCGGAACGACTTCGCATGGCGAAGGCGTCTACCTGTCGAAGACGGCGATCAAGCTCCACACGGGAGCCTCTGTCAACGGTCGACTCTACGCACAAACGGCCGTCACGCTCGAGGGCAATACCGTGGTGGTACCCGCTCTGTAGTGCCCAGCCTGTCGTTCGTCGTTGCCGGTGATGAAGCCGCAACGACGACGACTCGGGCGTAAACGCTTTTAGGAGGTTTCAATCATGCTTCGATCGACCAACATGTTTCGACACATCGCACGGCTCGCACTTCTGCTCCCGCTCGTTGTTCTGGCAGCGGCTTGCGGCGGCGATAGTTCGACAACTGCGGACGGCGGAGCAGATAGCGCCCCCGACAAGACACCGCCTAAGGTCATCTCGAACTACCCACTCGATGCAGCCTCTGGAGAGTCGCCCTACACGGCGGTCGGCGCGACCTTCAGCAAACCGATGAACCCGCTCTCACTCGCGGGCAACACGTTTCGCCTCATGCAGGCTGGGGTGCTCGTGCCCGGCGCCCTCTCGTACTCCGCCTTCAACAAGACGATGAGTTTGCAGCCTACGACTCCTCTTGCTCTCAACACCACCTACGACGCGACGATCACAGTCGCCGCCAAGGATCTGTCTGGCAACCCGCTCCTCGCGACCTATAGCTGGAGCTTCAAGACGGACTCGGTTGGAGCAGTAGGTCCAGCCCCAGTCGTTCTTGGAGCAGCAGACGACTTTGTGATTTTGGCCAAGTCG
>JAYVXK010000279.1:0-2200 GCA_043785265.1 Myxococcales bacterium
CCGTTGATGTCTGCATAAACGTCGGCCTTCGGTGAGGTCGCGAGCAATCCCTTTTGCGTGAGCAAATGCTCGATCAGCGATTGCTCGGCCTCGTTTGGCAGCGAAGCAAGATCGGTTGCGTGCGTCACGTCGCCTTGGCCCGTGGCGAACACGGCTTTGATTCCGCTCGAACCATGTGCGTCGTAGTAGCGACCCGCGCCTCGTAGGCCGACGCGCGTCGTGCGCGCCTCTGGAAATACAGACCATGGAATCGATGCCTCGAACGAGTAACCCTTGTCCGTTGGTGCTTCCACGATCTTCGCGCCGGCCACTTGCTGACCCTTCAACGGTCCGCTCGAATACTTCACCGTGCCCGACGATTCGCCTGGTTTACCGGCGTACAATCCAACTTCGACTGCGGCCACTGATCCTGTCGACGGGAAGGCGAGGATCAACGATGCGTGATCTTCGTCGTCGCCAAATCGAGAGGTTCTCGTCAGGGCTGTGCTCGAAGTCACTTCTCCTCCAAAGTAGATTCGCGACTCGTCGTATTGGAGTGCACACGAGAAGTTCGTCCCGCTCGCGCTACCCGAGACGATGGTCTTTGCGGGTGCGCGCGCTTGCCACTCACGCAACGTGCCGTCGAGCTTGATGGGTGCGTCTTTTTCGACTTGGTCGAGTTTGAAGCTGCCGTTGACGTCGCTCTCGTAACCACCACCGCTGACTCCGCCGAGCAATCCGCCTTGTCGCGAAGCGAGATCTGCGATCGAGTCGTTGTCCCCCTTAGGCTTGTCCGTGCTGGAGTTTGCGCCCTTGTTCGGAGCGCCTCCACACGCCGCAACCAAACAAACAATGAGTATCGATCCGATGCGCATGAGGGCTTTCATTCTACACGAGCACTAGTACAAAGTTTTCTCATGATGACCGACTACGCACGGGCGCTCGATGCACGCGCAGAAGAACTTGGCGTCCATTGCGTGCACGCAGGCGACACTCCCGATGAGTTCGGCGGACTCGAGACGCCGCTCGTGCTGTCGAGCGCGTTTGGTTTCGAGGACGCAGACCATGCTGCCGGTGCGTTTCGTGGCGACAACGAGGCCTATATTTACGGTAGATGGGGCAACCCGACAGTGCGCGCTCTCGAAACGAAGCTCGCTGCAATCGAACAAGCCGAAGCATGCTGCGCGACCGCGAGTGGGATGGCGGCGATCGCTGGAGCCATCCTCTCGGTGTGCAAAAGTGGCGATCATGTCGTCGCGCCACGATCGATGTACGCAGAGAGCGCGCGCTTGTTGCGCGAACGACTGCCGAGTTTTGGCATCCAGACGACCTTCGTCGATGGTGCAGACGCCAGCGCATACGATGCCGCCCTGCGACCCGAAACTCGCGTGCTCTACATCGAAACACCGTCCAATCCGGTGCTGCGCGTAACCGATATCGCAGCGGTCGTTTCGATTGCACGCTCACGCGGCCTCCTCGTGTTTGCGGACAACACATTCGCGACGCCGTTCTGCCAACACCCGCTCGCTCTGGGGGTGGACCTCGTCCTGCACTCGATGACCAAAGCACTCGGTGGTCACGGCGATGCGATTGGAGGCGCAATTTGCGGTAGCGGAGTGAACGTGAAGCGAGCAGCCGATCTGGTGGTCAAAGGTTTTGGCGGAGTGATTTCTCCATTCAATGCGTGGCTCGTCGCGCGCGGACTGCGTACGTTTCATCTGAGGCAACGCCAAGCATGTCTCTCAGCGGCAGCGCTCGCGGCACTCCTCGCCGAGCGCGCCGACGTTGCGCGAGTGCACCATCCCTCACTCGCGTCGCATCCTCAGCATCAGTTGGCGAAGCGCCAGATGCGCGCATTTGGATCGCTTCTGTCGTTCGAACTTGCGCCGACGCCTGGCAAGACGGCGCTCGAACGGGGCAAAAAACTGCTCTCCAACGTGCGAACCATCACACACGCAGTCAGTCTCGGCGACGTGCGCTCGTTGATCGTTCATCCGGCGTCCACCACGCATTCGACGATGCCGCAGGCCGACCGCGAGAAGGCCGACGTGAGCGATGGACTCATTCGCCTGAGTGTTGGCATCGAAGGCACAGATGCGCTCTCGGTCGATCTCGCGCGAGCCATCGACAACGCTTGACTGAGCAACGGTCTACTCCCCGCGCGAAATTGTGGTTACGATGCGTTCCGCATGCCTCCGCGCAAGAGCAGCCCAGGTCTTCC
>JAYVXK010000280.1:0-2196 GCA_043785265.1 Myxococcales bacterium
TTTCCGGGCAGTCCGCAGTTGCCTCCGCCACTTCCACTGTGAAACTCGTCCCAATGGACGCGGAAGCCATGCGCGCCGCTTCCGTGGAGAACGAGTTCCACGTTGCGGGTCATCAGATAGATGACCTGCGGAATTGCACAGAGCAGGATCACTCCAAACACCAGATGCCACGCCGAGACCCGCACTTTGGTGTCTCCCGTGCGCACCTCGTAGAGGCGAACCGTTTCGCTCTCGTTCGTGTTGAGACCGAGGAGCAACAGGCCCATCGCGCCCGCCATCGACGCGACGAATGGCATGTCGGTCATCGTCTGGTGTGCGAGGAAATACCAATCAGGCATCGTCGCGAGCACGAGCCCACCGATGAGTCCTGCGCGTCGCCCGTACACTTTCGCGGTGCCCTTGTAGAGGAGGTACATTGCGAGAGTGGTCAGCAAGAAATTCGGCGCTCGCACGACCCATTCGGGGTGAGCGTTGGGCAGACCGTCCATGCCGAGGAGCATTTTGTCAGGCAAATAATGGGTCCCGAGCGAAGCCATGGATACGGCTTGCATCCAGAAGTTCAAAATCGGTTTCGACCAGAACCAGCCGTCTTGAGCCCACCAGAGTGAGACCCAATCATCACGCGCAAGCATCTCGCGCGCGACTTCGCCGTAGTGCGTCTCCCAGGGATCCCAGAGTGAGTAGCTGCCGAGAGTCGGCAAGTAGAGCAACCCTGCGACCGTCACCAGCCAGAAGCCATGACGCAGCCAAATCGGTCGCGCGTTGTCTGTCTCGTCTTTTGCGAGCGGTCCCAGTTTTACGCCGAGATCGAAGACCGCAACTGTGAGACCAATGAACGCGGCAGGCACCAAGATGGCCCAATGCCATTGCTGCCCGAGCCCGCTCTGTCCGCCCATCAACGCGAGGCAAAACAAGAGGAGCGCGGCAAACGCGGCGACGAGCGGAATCGCGAGACTGCCAAGTTGCACGACGTGAACGACGTCGGTCTCGCGGGTGTCGTCGAACGAGCCGACGACGTCCATGATTCCCCACGCAGCCACTGCGACCAGCAAAATCCCAAGCGGCACGCCCAAGCGCAGTTGCCCGTTGTGGGCCATGAGCATGAAGAGAATCGTCAGCGCGACCAGGGCAGTGACGCCGCCGCGCACCCATCGCATCGCGTTGCCGCGCGCGAAGAGCAGCTTCTCGTCGGTCCCATCGTCTTTGTCGGCGTCGGCATCTTTGTCGGACTCGGGCTTGTCCGCGGGGTCTGCGTCGCCGTCTTCTTCGTCTTCTTCGCTGGCCTCGTTCTCGGCCGCTTCGGACGTGCCAACGTCTTCGGTCGGCGCGCTGGGCTCGCCCGTGTCCTTGGTGAGAAGCGACTCTTTGTCGCCCTCGCGGGTTTCCGCGTCTTTTTCTTCGGTCTGATCTGACATGGGCGGTCGAGGGCTTAGCAACTTTGCAGGCGAACGACTAGACCACCGCCGACATATCAGTCCGATCAAGCACCTACGAACTTGGCGGACCGCTTGCCCAGAAACGCAGCCATGCCTTCGACTTGATCCGCTGAGCCGAACAGCGACGCGAAGGCTTCGGCTTCGAGTTCGTTCGCGATCGTCAGTGGTTGGTCTGCTCCACGCAAGATGACCCGCTTGCACTGGGCCACGGCGAGAGGTCCTTTGCTTGCGATTGTCTTGGCGACCTCACGCACTTTGTTCATCAACTCTGGGCCGGCGACGATCGCATTGACGAGCCCAATGCGCAGCGCTTCTTCGGCGTTGATCAGGTTGCCCGTCATACAAAGTTCGCGCGCGACCCCCACTCCCACGCGCCGCGCGAGTCGCTGAGTGCCGCCAAAACCAGGCGTGACACCCAAGCTCACCTCAGGTTGACCAAGCTTTGCGCGATCGCTTGCGTACAAAAAGTCGCACGAAAGGGCTATTTCGCAGCCGCCGCCCAGCGCAAAACCGTTGATCGCGCCAATCACTGGAAACCGCACGCTTTCCAAGCGCGCGCACATTTGCTGGCCTTTCGCAGCGAAGTCGCGTGCCTGCGCAGGAGTCATGTTGGCCATCGCACCAATGTCAGCACCCGCGACGAACGCTTTTTCTCCGGCTCCCGTGAGGATCGCCACGCGGACGGACGTGTCTCGCTCGAGTTCAGCAAAGGCCGTGTCGAGCTCCTCGATCACCTTCGCGTTGAGTGCGTTGAGTTTGT
>JAYVXK010000281.1:0-2194 GCA_043785265.1 Myxococcales bacterium
GTACGTCGTCACCGGCATCCGCACGAACCTCGCGTTCCACCAGCGGCTCTTCGAACACCCCGATTTCGTGCGCGGCGTGTACGACACGGGCTTCATCGAACAGAACAAAGACTCGCTCGTCGGTTACCCCGAGGTGCCCGCCAACATGGCTGACTCCTTCGCCGTCGCGATGGCCGTGGCTGCCTCGCGCATGGAGCGCGCTACCGGAACGAAGACCGCCGAGCAGGGCGAGCGGGCGGCGCGCCTCAGTCCGTGGGTCGCGGCGCAACGCGCTCGGCTTCGCTGAAAGGGCACTCGCGACAATGGATCGGATTGTTGCTGTCAGCGCAACAGTCCTTTTACGACGGCGAGTTTCCCTTCGCTGCCGGTTTCAGGTATCCCCTCCGGATGCGCATTTACGCCCTCCTCGCCATCGCCCTCCCGACCGTCATCGCCATCGCTTGTGGCGGTGAGACCCCTGCCCCCGTGACGCCGGACGGCGTTGGGTCCGCGCCGCCTTCGGGCTCCACGACCACCGCACCCGTCGCCGCGCTGACCGCGTGGCAGGACGACGCGCCGGTCATGGACCAAGTCGCCTTCATGAAGACGAGCATCCTGCCGCACATGAGCAAGACGTTCCAAGATCACGACGGCAAGAAGTACTCGAATTTCAGCTGCGGCACCTGCCACGGGCCGAATAAAGAGAACCCGCACAAGTTCTTGCCGAAGCTCAAACTCTCAGGCGACGGCTTTCAGAAGTTGATGGCCGAGAAACCGGAGATGACCAAGTGGATGCACGAAGCCGTCGAGCCGGAGATGGCCAAGGCGATGGGCGAGACACCCTACGACATGAAGACGAACACCGGCTTCGGTTGCAAAGGTTGCCACGCGGTCGAGTGAAACGGGCAAGTGACAGATTGGGCTGAATCCAGCCACAAAACGCGAGCGCCCCGTCCAATGACGAGGCGCTCGTAGTCATTTTTCGAGTCGGAGAATCAGCCGCCGCCGCCCGTGTCCTTGCTGGCGTCTTTGCTGCCGCCGTCACTCGGGATGCATTCGCTCGCGCAGCTGCCTTGTGCGCAGCCAAGCAGACCCGTCGCGATGCCTTGAGACGCACCACTCAAACCGAGCACGAGTTGCGCGCCGCATGTTTGAATCTTGGCGCCGCCCTGCACGCATCCGGCGAAGGTCACGACGCCTGTCTTGCAGTCGCAGTCTGCGTTGCACGCATCGATGTTCGACTTGCACTTGGTTGTGAGGCAGTCGAAACACACCTGCAAGTTCAGTCCGCCCGAGTCGATGCCTGCTGCGTCGAACTTGAGTGCCTGGGTAAGATCGGCGTCAACCGCACATGGAGGCGTCGCGTCTGAAGAGTCAGGCACGCTCGTGTCTGCGACGCTGGTGTCTTTGGGCATGCTCGCGTCTGTCGGCGTGGCTTGGTCGCCTCCGCAGGCGATCATCGCAGCGACATTGAACGTGCCGATCACAGCCAACCCCAAGATCATTCGAACGCTCATGTGTGCTCCTCCTGGTGTCGACCACGCCGCGCCTGGGCGCGGACGTGCCGTCCTGCCTAAAAACAGCCTTCACCTTACGTCGCGTCGGCCTGACACGTCCACCAAATCGCGTGCTATTCACTTCCGCATGCGCACACGCTTGTTTATGTCGATCATGGTCAGCGCTCTCGTTTTTGGCGGCGCGTGCAGCTCCACACCCGTGAGCGTGAACTCAGCGGGACCGACCGCTCGCTTCGACGCGTCGGCGTCTCCGCCCAACTTCATGCAGGTGCCTTTTCCGTCGGATGCGTATTTGAGTGCCGGCAAGGTGATCGAGATTCCCGCGATGGACGCGGTCGTCAAACAGAACTCGAAGTTCTTGCTGCACGAACTCGCCAAACTCGACGGCTTCTCACGCGTCGCTGCGGCAGAGTTTTACGTGGACGATCCGAGCAAGGGTGTCGACGACAACAACGATCCCGTCACCGCCGAGATCGACCAGAAGACTTTGCCTGCGTCGGAGGCCGACTGCGTCAGTGATCAAAGCTCGGTCTATCTGATCGACCTCGAAGCGACCGACGCAAACAAGGCTCGGGTGCCGTGTCGAACTGCGTTTCATCATCCGCCGTCGACCAAGACACGACCTGCCGTGGGGATCGCTCCGGCGCGCGGCATCGTGCTCGAAGAGGGGCACAAATATGCGGCCGTCATGACGAGCC
>JAYVXK010000282.1:0-7351 GCA_043785265.1 Myxococcales bacterium
AGAGACGGATCGGCCACGAGCTGCGGCAGCATCACCTTCAGCGCGCGACGCTTGGCGGTCGACAGTTGCTCGGCTTCGTACACTGCGCCCATCCCGCCCTGAGCAATCTTGCGCACGACTCGGTAGTCCGTGGCGAAGATCGCTCCTTGTACGAGATCAGCCATTCAAAACCCCCAGGTGATCTCCACGCGGAGCAAGAACTGCGAATACGAAGGATAGTCGGTGATGGCAGAGAACGCGAAGTGTTGCCGAAACGCAAAGCCGGCAGCGAAGCGTCGATTGAACGCGTAGTCGAGTCCGAGTGCGAGTGCCACGCCAGCACCAAGCGAGGTGCCGCGCACAGTGCCGCCATTGAACGAATAGCCTTCGGCCAACAATCCGAAGTACGGAACCCATCGCACCACGTCGAGCACGTAGCTCACGCCTGCGCCGACATTCGCCACGCTCGTCGGTCGGTTGGCGGCGACGCCTTTGCCAGGCAGCTCTTCGAGCGCCACCGGCATGAACGCTCCTTCGATCATCAAGTTGAAGGCGTCAGTCAGGCCATAACTGTAGTGCAGTCCGCCGCCACCGCCGACGGAGAGCGAGTCCTTGCCGCCCACTTTGAGCATCCCCAAGCCACCGTCGAGACCAAAGTGATGCTGACGCTCGAACGCACTCGCACTCTGTGCGGCGAAGGTGATCGCGGTGCATCCGATGAGCGCAAAAGTTCGTTTCACGGCTTGTTTCCAGCCGTTTGCTCGCGCAGCGACAGATCGATGAGTCGGCGGAACTTTGCTGCGGGTTGAGCGCCGCTCAGTTCGTATCCGTTGATGAAGAAAGCCGGAGTGCCACTGACTCCGGCGCTGGTCGCTGTCTTCGCGTCCGAGTCCACGCTCGATGCGTACGTGTGTTGATCGAGCGCCGCGCGGAACTTGGTCATGTCGACGCCAAGACTCTGCGCCTCTCGCTCGAGCTCCGGTCGACCTACGCCCGCGCCAGCTTGCTGCGCAAACATCGCATCGTGAAACTTCCAGAAGGCGTCTTTGCCTTTGAGAACGAACACCGCACGCGCGGCCTCAGCGGCGAGGTGCGCGTTGGGATGCATCCCGAGCGGCATATCGTGCCATTCTATTTTCACCTTGCTGCCATAGGTCTTTTGCAGATCGGCCAGGGTCGGCTCGGCCTTCGCGCAAAACGGGCACTCGAAGTCGGAGAACACCACGATCTTCACGGCTGCGTTCGCGTCGCCACGCACGGGAGCGCTTGGTTGAAGCGCGAGCGCGGTCTTGGTCGGTGGAGGCGGCTCTTTGCCGTTCTTGATGAGCTCAGCGTAGACGCCTTCTGGCTTGAGACCTGCGCTGACTAGCAACTGAGCCTTCTTGATTTCGTCGTCGATGATGGGGACGAACTTGTCGATCGGTTGTGCGCCAACCAGTCTGCGACCGTTGATGAAAAAGTGCGGAGTGCCAGACGCTTGAACGTCGTCGACTAGGTTGTCGTCTGCATCGAGGACACTTTGAAACTTTTTCTGCGCGATCGCGTTGCGTACTTTGGTGGCGTCCAATCCCGAGTGCGCGGCGAGCGTCTGCAAGTCGCTGTCTTCTAGTTTGTCCTGCTGTGCGTAGAGCTTGTCGTGCATGTCCCAAAAGCCGGCGTCGCCCTTCTCTGCTCTTGCCTCGAGCGCGAGCATCGCTGCGGGCACAGCATGAACATGAAACGGGAGAGGCTCGTTTTTCCATACGATCCGCAGTTTGTCTCCGTATTGCGCTCGCAACGCGATGAGCGTCGGCTCTGCGCGCGAACAGAACGGACACTGAAAATCGCTGAACTCGACGATCGTCACGAGCGCAGTCGCGGGTCCACGCGCAGGACTGGTCCCGACGGGTACTTTCCACACGGTCGTCGTGTCTGGGGGCGGGGGCGTGTCGTCTGGTGCCGGCTTGAAGTTCACGAGAGCGACGGCTCTGTAGAGCGCGTCTTTGGGGACGCCCTTGTCCAAAGCGGCTTGCGCGTTCTTCAGCTCTTGGTCGATCACCTCTTCGAACTTCTCGACCGGCTGCGCGCCCATGAGCGAGACGCCGTTGATGAAGAAAGCGGGCGTGCCATTGACTCCCAATTTTTCCGCTGCCTGGTGATCGCGATCGACCACATTCGAAAACCGCGAGGACGCGAGCGCCTCGCGAAACGCCTGCAGGTTCACGCCAGATTTTTGCGCCCACTCCTCGTACGACGCGGGTGACATGTTTTGTTGATGACGAAACACGAGCTCATGAAACCGCCAAAACGCAGGATCGCCACCCAGTGCACGGACTGCCGCTGCTGCTTCTGCGGCGGGTCGTGCGTTCGGATGAAACGCCAGCGCCTCATGCCTGTAGACTACACGCAATTTCTCGCGCCCATATTCGACCTTCAACGCGTCGAGTGTGGACTCCGCGCGAGAACAGAATGGGCACTGAAAATCGCTGAACTCGACGATCGTCACGGGTGCGAGGCGCGAGCCCCACACGGGATTGTCGTCTTCGATCGGAACGGCGGCGTCTGCTTCGGTCGACGGCGGCGCGGTCACCAGCGGCGTGTCGTCCCCTTTGCCCACGGGCGGTAACGACGGTCCAACGTCGCGTGGCGGCGGAGTCGCGCCACCGCAGGCGATCATGATCGCGACAAGGACGATGAGTGAAGTGTGTCTCATGAGAAACCTGTTCGAGCTTCGAGCAATCGCATAACCCAAATGCGCCGCGCCCCCCAAGGAAACCCCTCGGAGGGCGCTACGCTCATCTACCTGGTGTTGACCACGCCGCGTAGCGGACGTGCCGTCTTGTCGCTCACTTTGCTTCGGCGAGTGCCAACTCGATGACCTTGCGGAACTTCGAGTAAGGCTGCGCGCCGTTGATGAAGTACCCATTGATGAAGAACGCGGGCGTGCCTGTCACTCCTGCGTCTTTGCCGGCCTTGGTGTCCGCGTCGATCTCGCTCTTGTGAGTCGAGTTGTCGAGTGCGGCCTTGAACTTGGCCATGTCGAGCCCTTGCTCTTGCGCATACTTCTCGAGCGCCTCGCGTTTGATGCCGTCTTTTTCGCCCTGATTTGCATAGAGCTTGTCGTGCATCTTCCAGAAACCGTCATTGCCCTTTTGTTTGAAGGCTTCGCTGGTGGCTTCTGAAGCGAGCGGCGCATCTGCGTGGAACTCGAGTGGGAAGTTACGCCAAACGAATTTCACTCGGTCGCCGTAGTTCTTCATGACTTCGTTCACGCTGTCTTCGACCCGCTTGCAGTACGGGCACTGAAAATCGCTGAACTCGTAGATGACGACCTTCGCCTTGAGATTGCCCTTCGCCGGCGCGTTCGGTGCGTCGGAGACGGTCTTCTTCTCGGGAGGCGGCGGGCCCTTCGCGTCTTTTTGCAGCTCCTCGTAGACCGCTGCGGGGGCTGTGCCCTTGTCGACCAACGCTTGTGCTTTTTTCATCTCTTCGTCGATGATGGCAACGAACTTCTCAGTCGGTTGTGCACCAACGAGACGACGACCATTGATGAAGAAGTGCGGAGTGCCGCTCGCTTGAACCTCGTCACCGAGATCAGCGTCAGCGTCGATTTGAGACTTGTATTTGTGGGTCTTGAGGGCGTTCTGCACTTTGCCTACGTCGAGGCCGAGTTGCTTGGCTGCGCCTTCGAGGTCTGCGTCTTCGATCTTGGGTTGCAGATCGAACAACAGATCGTGAGCTGCCCAAAAGCCTGCATCACCCTTCTCGGCGCGTGCTTCGAGAGTGAGTTCGGCTGCGGGCTCTGCGCGTGGGTGAAACGGAAGCGGCTCGTGCTTCCACACGAGACGAACCTTGTCGCCGTACTTGGCGAACACGTCTTTGAGCGAGGGCTCGACGCGCTTGCAATAAGGGCACTGGAAATCGCTGAACTCGATGATGGTGACGAGCGCAGTCGCAGGACCCTTCACGGGGCTCTTGTCGACAGGCACCTTCCACGCAGTCTTGTCATCGGGCTCGGCATCGTCGTCGGCTCCTGCCGGCGCGTTCTTCTTGTTCTCCGTCGTCATCGCGACGTAGACCTTGTCCTTGGGCGTACCGCTCGCGAGCTTGGCGTTGGCCTTTTGGAGTTCTTGGTCGATGACGGCCTTGAACTTGTCGAAGGGCTGCGCCCCGCTGACTGCGACGCCGTTGATGTACGAAGCCGGAGTGCCGTTCACGCCGACCTTTTGAGCGGCTGCGTGATCGTCGTCGACCTTCTTCGCCCAAGTGTGAGCGGCGATTCCGGCCTTGAATTTGGCCATGTCGACGCCTGAGTCTTTGGCCCACTTCTCGTAGCTCTCAGGCGACAGCGCGCCTTGATTCTTGAAAGCCGTGTCGTGGAACTTCCAAAACGCGTCGTTGCCCTTGAGCGCAAACACGCCTTGAGCGGCTTCTGCTGCGGGCTTTGCGTTCGGGTGGAACGGGAGTGGTTCGTTCTTCCAGATGATGCGAACCTTGTCGGGACCGTAGGTGTCCTTGACCTGCTGCATGCTCGCTTCGACTTTGCTGCAGAAGGGGCACTGGTAGTCGGAGAACTGCACGATCGTGACAGGCGCGGTGCGACTGCCCCACATCGGGTCTTTGCTGGAGATGGGAATGGGCGAGTCTTCGTCGGACCATGCGGCAGTCGCTGTGGTGTCGGCCCCGATGGCCTCGCCGCCGCGCGCGCGCTTGGTGTCGTAACCCCACATCAACAACCCACCGGCGACGAAGCACAGAACGAAGCCGATGATGGCCACTCCTGTATTCATCCCGCTCGCGGGTTGGGAAGCGGAAGCGTTGGACGCCCCGCTCTTCTTGTCTTCTTTAGCCATGATTCACCTTGTTGTTGAAAAGAAAGCGACAACACCTCAGGGCACACTGCCACCGCGCAAATCGCGGATCAGCAGACGAAATCGTCGACACGTCGCAGACGTCGACCATCACGCATTTTGCTTCGTAAAAAGAGGCAAACGGGTGCCCAAACTCTTGGACAGAAAGCGACTCAGCGCGGCGGACGCTCGAGATGGTCGAGATCCACATTCGACGGCGCAACCAACTCGCCAACGTCCTTCGCGAGCGATTCGCCCACCACGAGCTGCATGGGGAGCGACGTCGTGAGCGCAGCCGGAGTCGTCTTGAACTCGAGATCGATCGAGCCCGAATGGTTTTGCTCGTAGTTGAAGAGCAGGTGTTCTTGTGGCGCGCACTCGGTATTGATCGGCGCGAGCGACACGTTCGGCTCTTCGAGCTTGGGATTGGGCGCGAACGTAATGGCGCCACGAACATCGCACTGCGGGGCCGCAGCAAGCGCAGACGCGCTCACCAGCCACACACCAGTGGCCGCTGAAAGAGCGATCAAAAACCGCAGCCAATGCCGCATCGCGGAGAAGCATGGATCGGCAGCGATGCTCGGCGCAAGCAGAAAGACGCGGCGTTGTCCCGCGGCTCGGCCGTTGCCCTCCCGAGGAACTCTCCTCGGGGGGGCACGACAAGTGCGTCTCAGTCGGTGACCGTTCTCTTGTCGGGCGATGGGCGCTTCGCGTCCTTCTGGAGCTGATCATAAGGAGTGGTCTCTCCAACACCCTTGCCTCGCAACTCTGCCTTCTTGAGCTCCTCGTCGATGACACTCACGAACTTCTCAGTCGGTTGCTGGCCTACGAGACGGCGACCATTGATGAAGAAGTGCGGCAACGCATCTGCCTGCAGATCCGCTCCGACACGAGCGTCAGCGTCGATTTGAGGCTTGTATTTGTGGGTCTTGATCGCACTCTGCACTTTGCTCACGTCGAGGCCGAGTTGCTTGGCTGCGTTTTCGAGATCAGCGTCTTCGAGTTTGGGTGCTTGCTCGAAGATCAGATCGTGCGCGGCCCAGAATCCAGCGTCGCCCTTCTCGGCGCGCGCTTCGAGCGCAAACTGCGCAGCGGGTTCTGCGCGCGAGTGGAACGACAACGGCTCGCTTTTGGATACAAGGCGAACCTTGTCGCCATACTTGGCGAACACTTCTTTGAGCGTCGGCTCGACGCGTTTGCAGTACGGGCACTGAAAATCGCTGAACTCGACGATGGTGACGAGCGCGGTCGACGGCCCCTTGGCGGGACTCTTGTCGACAGACACTTGCCACGCAGTCGTGTCGTCTGGTTGTCCTTGTTCGATGGCGGCGGGCGCGTTCTTCTTGTTCTCAGTGGACATCGCCACATAGATTTTGTCCTTGGGCGTGCCACTCGCGAGCTTGGCGTTTGCCTTCGAGAGTTCGCGGTCGATGACAGTCTTGAACTGTTCGAACGGCACGGCGCCACTCAGATAGACTCCATTGATGTACGACGCAGGCACGCCGTCCATGCCGACCTTTTGAGCCTCGGCGTGATCGTCTTCGACCTTCTGCGCCCAAGTGTGCGCAGCGATTCCAGCCCTGAATTTGGCCATGTCGACGCCTGACTCTTTTGCCCACTTGTCGTAACTGGCGGCCGAGAGTTCGCGCTGATTTTTGAACGCGGTGTCGTGGAACTTCCAAAACGCATCGTTACCCGCGAGCGCGAACACGCCCATCGCTGCTTCTGCAGCTGGCTTCGCGTTGGGGTGGAAACTCAGCGGCTCATTTTTCCAAACGATGCGGACCTTGTCAGGACCGTATGTTTGTCGCACTTGCTCCATGGTTGGCTCGACCTTGCCGCAGAAAGGGCACTGGAAGTCTGCGAAGTGCACGACGGTGACGGGTGCCGTGCGGCTGCCCCACGTCGGGTCCTTGCTCGAGATCGGAATCGGAGAGTCTTCGTCCGACCACGAGGATGCGACGCGGGTGTCGGCTCCGATGGCCTGTGCAGTGCGCGCGCGTTTGGCGTCGTAGCCCCACATCAGGACTGCCCCGGCGAAAAAGCAGAGGATGAAGCCCACGACGGCGACGCCTGCGTTCATCTCGGTTGTGGGTCGCCCCCGCTGTTCATCACGTTGTGCAGAAGCGTCAGGCGCTTCGTTCTTTCTGTTTTCTGTGATCATGATTTTGCTCGTTTGAAAATACGGCGACAAAATTCTCGGGCGCGCCGAAAACCCGCCAATAGCGGGCTCGCGGACGACATCGTCAACGCTGTCGCAGGCGTCAACCACGACGATTTTCGCTTCAAGAGAAGCGAAGCTCGCGCTCAACCTAGGAGCGGGAGCCGCCGCGCGGCGGGCGATCAAGACGATCACGCTCGGCATGCGACGGAGCGAGCAACTCGCCAGCGCCGACAGCAAGCACGTCACCGATCAGGTTTTGCATGGAGAAACACGAAGGCACAACAGCCGGAGCAATCTCGAACTCGAGATCGATCGATCCGGAATGATTCTGCTCGTAACTAAACAAAAGCTGCTCTTGCGGCAGGTACTCCGTGTTGAC
>JAYVXK010000283.1:0-2190 GCA_043785265.1 Myxococcales bacterium
ATGATCGCCCGGTGAGGCACCGTCCGGGCGAGCGCACCCTCGCGCGTTTCGTGCAGCGCCCCCGCCTCCCATTGAAAGACACTCACACGCTGGAGTCCCGGCCCCGACATCGCTACCATCCTACTCGATGTTGCGTTTCTTCATCGTGCTCGCAGCCATCATTCTGTCCGCCTGCATGTTCTTGGCAGAAGGCGCGCTTCGCGAGGGAATGCCCGCGACGTTCCTTGGCATCCCCGCGGTCGCGTTCAACCCGACCAACGCGCATGTCCCCGACACGAACAACTCGGACGACTCGAGCGACGACATCGCAGACGAGCTTCCTCCGCTCGATGGTTGGCTGACTCTCGGCGGCACAGGCGTCGTGACGATGGGCTACGGCATTGGTGTCGTCGAAATCGGCCTGTTTGGAGGCGGATTGTTGTTCGCCACGGGGCAAGTCAGCATCGGCATGATCTCGATCGGTCAAGCCGCGTTCGGTCTCATCTTCTTCATCGCGCAGCTTGGCGTCGGCGGCTCGGGCATCGGTCAGCTTGCCATTGGTGGCAGTGTCGCAGGGCAAGGGGCGCTCGGTGGAGACGGCGAAGACTTTCTCACGCGCATGAGCGAGGACATCAACGAGTTACTTCGCTTCTGGGGCTCACCCGCCAAGGACGACTAAGGCGCACACATCCCTGGCGTCGGCTTTGCGATCAGCGCGAGCTTGCCATGCGCGTCTTGTCCGGCCCTGTCTTTAGCGTACCGCGACTCGCATGCACTGAACGCGAGCTTGGCGTTCTCGCAGTCGTGCAACAGCAGATACGCGTTGCCCATCCCCAGCAGAGTCTCTGCGAGCACATTCGACGGATGTCGCGGGTCTACGTTCTGCGGACTCTTGAGCACGCGATTGAACTCGCCAAGCGCCGCCGCAGGATGATTGTCCGACAGCTCGAGGTCGCCCAGATCGAAGAGCACGTCGTCGACTTTGTCGTCCGTCGGATATCGGCTGACGTATTCGCGACCGAGCGTGCGCGCGAGCGTTGCGTCTTTGCTCGCGCGTGCATACTCGATGGCCGCAAAGTGAGCCGCTTTGTCAGCCGGGATGACCACGGGCGGTGGCTTGTTTGCCTGCGCGTCGATCGCTCGCTTGAGTTCGTCGAGTCGCGAATCGACCTCTCCACGAGACGAAACGAGATCGCGCTTCACGTCGACGAGGCCATGATCGACCTCATCCATCCTGCCGGCGATCTGATTGATGCGTTGCTTCTCGCTCATCAGGTCCGACCCATTGTCTGCGTTCGCTCGCAGCGCGTTGTCGAGTCGCTGTTGCATGGCGTTGAGGTTGGCCTCGAGCTGCAACATCTGTCGTTGCTGTTGCTCGATCACCTGCCGATGCTCACCGAGCCTGACGTTGGCCACGTCCAGATCGCGCTGCGTCGCAAAACATCCTGTGAGCAAACATCCCGCGGCCGCGAGAGCGAGCAGTCTCCCAGAATCGGCGTGTACTCTCACTCAGCGAACCTCGACGTCGACGCGTCGGTCATTCACATAGCCTGGCTCGTCGTTGCCCGATGCATCCAGTTTGCCGCGAGAAGACGTCGCGATCCGGTCTTCGGTGAGTCCAACGCCCGTCAAAAACTTCTTGGCTTGTTCGGCACGCTCGGCGCCTAGGCCCATGTTGAACTCGTACTCACCGCGCGCGTCGCAGTGCCCCGTGAGCAACACGCGAGCGCCTTTTAGTGAGCCCGTCATGATGCAGGTCGCGAGACGCTGCAGTGTCTTCTTCGACTCTTCGGTCAAGTCACTCGACTCGTACGCGAACTTGGGCGCAGGAAAGTCTTGGCAACCCGGTCCGCCTTTGATGGGCGCGACGCAGTGATTGTTCTGGCACTTGTCGCCCGCGCCTTTGCACGGATGATCGTCGTCGCACTCGACGGGGACCGCAGCGACCTTCTTCCCTTCGCAACGATTCTTGGTGCAGGGCGCATCGCCTGGGCACTTGTGCGAGTCATCGCAGAAGCCAACCACTGCTTCGCATGCGCCTTCTTTGCAGCTCTCGCCTTTGGCGCATCCCGAGTCGTCGCGACACATCACGCACTTTCCCGCGACGCAAACTCCGTGATGCCCGTCGGCGTTGCACGACTCATCGTTGTCGCAGAGCGGGTATTTCAAGCCGCCGCAGCCAGCGGCGACACCCAAACTAATGGTCGCCGC
>JAYVXK010000284.1:0-2189 GCA_043785265.1 Myxococcales bacterium
AGCTTGCGGCAAGCTTCTGCGAACTTGCCCTGAGTCATCAAGAGGCGACCCTGCTCGAAGAGAGTCTCGGCTGCAGCTTTGTCGCCCGACGATTGCGCGTGAGCCAATCCTGGCAAAAGCATCAATGGGAAGGTCAGTGCTAAAAAGAGTCGTTTCATGATCGCGCCATCGTCCTATTTTGCATCCTACTTGTGCACGCGCATGATCGCGCCAGCTTTGCTGATCCCTTTGACACTGAAGTACACATAGGTGGCGTCGAGCGCGAGTTGCTTTGGCGCTTCGTAGCCCTGAGCAAGCGGCTTCACCACGCAGTTGCCCGCGAGCGGGCAGGTGTCGATCTCTCCATCGGTACCGCCTGTTCCCTGCACGACCCAATAGAGACCAAAGCCGTCATTGTCGATGTCGAGCGGGTTCGTCAGTTGGGTGGCTTGCACTCCATTGCCGGCGTCCGCTCCATCGATCGACGTCCACAGCACCAAACCAGGGTCGGCGTAGTGTGTGTAAAATACACGTGACGAAGTCGACGTGACCGCCGTGGCCGGTGCCGGCGACGCGGTCGGAGAGATCACAGTCGCAGTGGCAGGGAGCGCGCCACTGATGTCGACCTTGGCGACTCCACCATTTTCGACAGCGACATAAAGTGTCGTCCCATTGATCGAGAGGCCATGAGGCTTATCGAGCAGAGTCGTCACGTCTTCTGCGGCCCCGCCCATCTTCGACACGCGCCGCACTTTGAATGTCGCGGCCTCTGCGAAGTAGACATGCGTGGCACTCAACGCGATCTGATAGGGCGAGTAGTTGAGTGGTGGACTGACGAGCGACTTGGGAGTGCCACCACAACCTGCTGCTGCACATCGGAGGATGGACGGGTTTCCGTTGAAGTCGACCGTGCTCCAATAGGCATCGGTCGCGTCCGCTTTGATGTAGGCCGGCGCGAAACCTGCTCCGCTTCCTTGTGCCAAATTCTGCGGGTTTTTGCCGTCTTTGTCGGCCCGCGTGATTGTCGCCGGAATGTGGAAGACCGTCCAGAAGACGTAGTTGTCGTTGATCGCGATGCCCCAGGGGGTGAAGTTCGAGTCGCCGCTCGCGATCGTCTCGGGTCCGGAATCTCCCCCAGCATCTACCGCGATCGAGTCGGAGGTGGTGTCCGCGGGCGCGTCCACGAACGCTGAATCGAAGTGGGCGACGTCGACGACTTGGTCTTTGCCCAGCGCATCGTCCAGGACCGGATCGCCCAAACCGAGAACTGCACTGCACGCGGTCGCGACGCTCGCACCCGCCAGAGTCGAGAGCCCGAGAACGAGCCGGCGTGTGGTAGGTGTCATCCGTTAGTTCCGTACGTTGGGTAGAAGTTCGCCGGTGCCGCTCACCGCTGCGTCAGGCTTCTTGGTAACGCCAGCGTCTTTCGTCGACGACGTAAGGGCGGGAGGTTTGCTCACGATGCCAAGACCACTCGGCGCAGGATGGTCAGGTCCGCCAGTCGGCGACACGAGCAAGGGATGAATCGGGTCGCGTGTCGTGGGCAAATCGCTCGGGAGCGTAGCGACACTCGGCGGTGCCTTGACGTCGACGACTACGGACGCAGTCGGAGTCGTCGGTCCAGCCGCCGCCGGTGTCTTGAACACGAAGAACGCCGACGCAGCCACGAGCCCGAGCACCGCCGCAGCCCCCACAAACAAGGGCCATTTGCTCTTGGCGGGAGCGGTGTTCGCCAACTGCGTGCGGTCCCATGCGCTGTCCGTGTTGGCGCCCATCACCCGCACGCTCGATCGCTCACTGGGGCCTGCGGACTTCGACGGGATCACCTCGCCGCTGGTGCGCACGATGTCGCGAACCTTGGCAGCGCCCTCCGCAGACGCGAATGGCGCGAGCGCATCGACCAACTCCGCGATGCTGCCGTAGCGATCCTCGCGTCGCTTCTCGAGACACTTGCTCACGACTGTGATCAACTCCGGAGGCATGTCGGGTCGCAGATCGCTCATGGGTCGCGGAGGATCTTGAATGACCATCGCGGTGAGCTGCGTCACCGTCTCGGCGACGAACGGCACGCGACCTGTGAGCAACTCGTAGAGGATCGCGCCGAGAGCCCAGATGTCCGTACGATGATCGACATCGCGCGCAGATCGAAGCTGCTCTGGCGACATGTAATTGGGTGAGCCCATCACTTGTGTCGTCGAGGTGAGCGACAT
>JAYVXK010000285.1:0-7336 GCA_043785265.1 Myxococcales bacterium
TTCGAGCTCGCGTTGGATGCCGACCACGCGACGTTCGACGCCAAGCTCGACGACAGCGCAGGCGATGCGTCTTTGTCTTTGGTGTTTCGCGAGAAACAATCAGCGTGGACCAAAGCCTTCACGTCACATCCCGAACTCGCAGGCGCAGCGCCAGCAGGGTTTCTGCGTTTGCCAGTGGATGCAGACATCGCGCTCTACACGCATGGGTTCGATGCCACTGAGCTCGACAAGGCGCGACAGTTTGGTGGCGACGCGCTCGCGCAGCAGTTGCAGTCCGACGGGCTCGGCGCGAACGACGCGCAAGCACTCGGCAACGCACTGAAGAACACAATCGCCTCACTTTCAGGGCCGATCGTGTATGCGCGAGGCGTGGATGTGGTGCAGGCACGCGCTGCGCTCAACCTCTACAAGAACGCCAAAGACGCAGCGACCAAACAGAAGACTGCCAAGGCGGCCATCGAGCAGGTCGCAGGATGGGAAGTGTTCGGACTCGAGCAACCCATCGCCAAGGTAGGTCCCAACCTCAAGGAATATGGGGCAGCGTTTGGGCGCCCGACTTTTGCGAAGTGGTCCAAAGCCAACACGGGCGACGTGCCTCCCACCTTCAAGGCGAGCACGACCATCGCAGGCCTGCCTGCAGACAGCTTGCACTTCGAGATCGTCTTCACACACGTTGATGCAACTCCAGTTGGGAAGGGCAAACCCGCGGCCCAGCCTGTCATCACCAAACTGCACATCATCGCAGTGCCCGACCAAGGGCACACGTGGCTGGTCGATGCGATGGACGAAGCAACCGCCACGGCAAAAGCCAAGGGTTTGCTCTCGGGTCTTGCCGACGGCACACTCGCAAAACGCCCTGGCATCGAGGCGCTCAAAACGAAGTCAGGCAACACGGGAGGGTTTTTTAGCATGCAGGGAGTTGGTTTGGACCTTCCCATTGCGTGGGCAGCACGCACTCCAATCAATGAGCTCCAAGGCGACGACGTGCTCGGCGGCATGAGCACGCAACAGGAAGGCGCCACGATCGTCCCCTTCGTCTTCGTCGAACAAGCGCCCACAGCGGGTATGGCTGGTGCCGTCACGCTGAGCCTCCACGTTCCTAAGGAAGCCATCACCGACGTCATGACCTACGGGAATAATCTTTTTTGACTGCTCCGCAGGGGTGAGGGGGCACCTGCGACGGGAAGGTTATGGCTCGGTGCCGGACGAGCACCACCCTTGCTCGTGGGTAGGAGGGGCACCTGCGACGGGAAGGTTGTGGCTCGGTGCCGGACGAGCACCACCCTTGCTCGTGCCCGATGGAGCTGGGTGGAGGCTGGGGTTGGGTTGCAGAGGGGGACTGGGAAGAGTGGGTATTCCATCGGTCCCGATCAAGGGCGGCGCACGCTCCGGCACCGGTCGTGCGGGGCGTCACAGGTTGGCGGGGTGGGAAGGGAGAGAACATCGAGTGGAGTTCTCCTCCTCCCCCATGGCCATGGGGGAGGTCGGGTGGGGGCTTCCGGGGAGGTGGGGGGCTCACCTAAAGAGAATTTCGATTGAGACGGAGCCGCCTAGAATCCAGCCGGAAGAGGCGAATCCGGGCCAGCCGGGGTTGTTTGTTTGTAGGCCTGGGGCGCCGGGGACGGGGTCTCTTGTGCCTGCGAAGGTTGATCCGTCGGGGAGTTCGTCGACGATGCGCGAATCGACTTTCGTGTTGTGGCGGCGAATGAGTCGCGAACCAGTCAAGGAGATGCCGGGTCGTAACTTGGTGCCTGCGACGTCGAGTGTAAGGTCGCTTCCTATGGCCATGCCGACGCGATCGTTGTCTACGTAGTTTGCGGGACCTATCTGCTCGGGGACGGGCGAAGGGGCGTATTGGAGGTCGACCCAGGTACGTAGGAACTTGTAACGAGGACGGATGCCTGCCGACCACGTGAGTGTGTCCTTCCACACTTGGTCGCCACCATAAATGCCAGGAGACGCGGCGTGACGATCCAGGTAGTCGGACCACGCGGCGTACTTGACGCTGGCGACGACTCCCAAGGACCAGCGCGCTCGCTTCATCACGTCGGCTTGCACACCAAACGATGCACGCCACGGCAAGTAGTCGTGGACCTCGCGTTTGGTCGCGCCCGATTGCACACCCGAAGGCAGCGTGCTGCTCAAGGTCGTGTCCAAAACAAACGACTGAGGCGCATGCAACGATCCGGCTACATTCAGCCACGAGAAGGGTCGATACGCGATGCCCATGTGTGGAGACACGGCCACGGTGACGCCTACTTCATTGTTGATGAGCAGCGTGTTGTAGTTGGTGCTGTCGCGTACGTAGCTTGCGCTGGTCGCAGCGTTGGTGAGTCCGATGGCGACCCCGACACCTATTGATAGGTTCTTCAAGAGCTTGAAGGCCCCAGCCGCAGAGATCGACAACGCCGTCATGCGATCGCCATACAGCTCGGAATGAAGACTGTTGCTGAACAGCGCCTCTCTCTCGTCGACATAAAAGGTCGAGGTGGTCGTCAACCGCGAGAGAGGGAGCATGGCGTAGAGGCCTATCGATAGGCGATCTGGGATGAGATGCTTGACCAACCCCAGTGTGAGATAGGCGCGAGTCTTCCCATTCGACCCGTGCTGTTGTCGCGGGCGAGCAGCGAACGAAGGTTGTTGTGAGCACTGCCCAACGCCCGTGCCCTTCTCGCATCCGAAGTTGAGCCAGTCGGTCGGAACGACTCCATTGTCGATGGGCTGACCATCCTTGAGTATGTCGCGACCCGCCACTGCGAGTGGCACATTCGCTCCGCTGCGACGACCGTCGAGTGTGATGCCGACCTGTTCGCTCGAAAGACTGAACCCCACGAGGGCACCCTCTCGTGCGTCGCCAAGCAAGGCTGGGTTGAAGTAGGTCGATCCTGCAGACGCGCCAACGATGACCGGATTGAAACCACCATCGCCGCTGACTGGACCAATCGTCTCCACGACAGGAGACGCGTGTGCGCTGAAACCAGCAAAAAATAGGCTCGCAAACGCGAAAATCTCAGGTCGCCATTTCATGGCGGTGCCTGCAATGTGTCGTGCACGAGAGTGAGTCGCGCGTTGGCGCACGACGAGAGATCGACGTCGAGCGAGTCGCGAGGTTTGCCTTTGAGCACAGCCGAGACACGAGGCGACCCTAGGGTGTGACCCAAGAAGTGGAAGGTGACTCGTGAGGGGACATCCTTGGACGCGAACGCTCCAGCCGCCACGAGCGCACAGGCTCCGCCACACTCGCTCACACGCAACACGTTCTCTTGAAGATCCCAAGTCCCAGGCACCGCGAAGTCGACCGCGTTGGGTGCTATCGACTTGGTGCTCGCGTATTCCTTCCAGTCGCGCTCTGCTGCGTGTCGAAGCCCAGAGGCGAGGCCTGAGACTCGCACCGAGACGCCGACGTAGCCATCGCCAGCCACGTCGACGGCGCCTGTCAGATTGGTTCCCTTTGGGTTGACTGGGTCGTCCTCGAACGGCAGCTTGCTCAGTTGATTGAGGTCGGGTTTTTGCGCGAAGTCCACGGGCAGGAAATCCTCGGTGACCCCGCGCACGGTGTAGAAGCGATCATAAGTGAACGCGCACCCGCTCCCGCTCGCTCGAAAAGTACCTTTGCGTGGACCATGCTTGCCAGCTGGGTCCATGCGATTGGCGAGCATGACTGCGCGCAGCGACCCAGGAGTGAAATCGACATTGGCGGATCCCGAGACGTGCGAGCCGCAGTTGAGGATCTCTTCGACTTGGAATGCGTCGCCGCTCTGCGAGAAACGATAGAGCACCCATGTGCTGGTCACTTGGATGGCGTTGACGACGACGTCGCGCGAGAAGTCAGTCTCGCGACTTACCCAGTATCCACTCATGTCGCACGCGGCGCCGTCTTTTCGTGGGTTTTGGCAGGCGGGACCGTCGCCTGATACACCGTCGCCGCAAACGACGGCGCAGGCGTTCTTGGTGCACGTCCAGCCGGGCACGATGTCGCACGCCACACATCCACCGCTTTGCAGATCACACTCTTCGCCGGGCTCGACGACGCCGTTGCCGCACACGGCGTCTTGTTGAACATCGGGCAACACCACGTCGTGTGCACACCCAAAAAGAGCGAGAGTCATCGAGAGGACCAAACGCCGGATCACAACGCGCAACGTACTTTATGAACCGGACAGAATGAAACCTTCTCGAACGCGACCCGTCTCATGACCGCTCGAATCAAAGGTTCGCTCTTGCCACGCCACCTCCGAGCCACGCACGACGATCACAGTGGCGCAGCGTGTTCCGTACCCACCCATGACGATGTGAGACGCAGACAAGGCTCTCTCGATTTCGACGGGGACGCCGGTCTTCGGCAGCGTGTCATCGGGTGCGACCTTCCTATCGTCGAGCAACTCGAACAGCTCATCGACCTCACCGCCTGCCTTCGCCATCCATCCCGCGAGCAGTTTCTTCCCGTGTTCGACTTTGGGCCATCGATCATCCAGTCGCGCGTTGGACAGGCCGTGCACGCCAGACGTGATCGCGATGGCGTCGGCGCGGTCGTCTCGCAAAGACCACAGCGCTTGGAGCGTGCCGCAAACGAGATTGAAGCCAGGCAGTTCGTCGCGCACGAGTGTTCGCGAGAAGGCTTGCGCATCGAGATCACCCATCAAAAACTCCGAGACGACGTGACCGCGCGATCGTTTTGCGTCGCGTCGCGCCGTGAGGGCGCGAACATTCGTGACAGCTGCAAATCGGCCTGACTTCGTGATGCCCATCCACGTGCCGCGCTTTTCGAGATCGCGTCCAGCAAACACTTGCGGCGCGTCGGTCCAGAAGCTCGCAGGTGATGCGGGTCGATCGAATCGCTCGTCGCGATTGGCGGCGACGACGAACATCTCCGACGTCGCGGCAAACAAAACCAAACACATGCGCTAGAGCTTAGAACGATCAACACCGGCATCGTGCCTCCAAGTTGACCGAGGGCATGCCGCGCCGCGTCTTGACCTTCCACGTCAAGACTGATGCGATGAACTCATGCGCCAACACTATTCTTTGCTCGCGGCCGTGATGGGTTGTGCCACCTTGTTTGCGTTTGCTCGCTGCGGCAACACGCCAGACAATGGCTTTCCCGATCCGCCGGACGGGGGTGTCGATCCAGATGCGCTCAATCAAGACGAAGTCATCTTTCCCAAGAGCGATTCGTCTGGAGGAAACTGCGGCAGCAAAGCCAATACTTGCTCTGGCGATTTGCACTCGATCATCGACTGCAACGGCGCCGTGGTGCAGTCATGCTCTGACGCACAAGGTTGCTCAGCCGGCACTTGCATCCCAGCCTGCGACGCTGCGGTTGCCAACAAGAGCAGCGTCGGTTGCGAATACTACGCGCACAACCCACGCATGCTGTTCGGGACCGGATGCTTCGCGCTCTATGTCGCCAACACCTGGTCATCCCCAGTCACCGTGACAGGTGACGTGAGCGGGACGAAGTTGGACCTCACCAAGTACACCTATCTACCTCAGGGATCGGGCCTCACTCTCAAGATGAACGCGATCGGGCAGGGTGGCTCGATTCCGCCTGGCAAAGTCGGCATCATCTTCTTGCGCGAAGGTAGCGGCGGGGGCAGCGGCGGCACTGCGTGTGGCTACGGCGTGAAAGTAGCCGAGACGGATCCGGCTGCATCTGGTTGGACCGACCCGGCGAGCGGTACGAGCAACGCAGCTCAGGCCTTGCGCGTGATCGCCTCGGCGCCTGTCGTTGCCTATGACATCCTTCCCTTTGGTGGTGGCCGGAGTGAAGTGACTGATGCAAGTCTGATGTTGCCGACCTCGACCTGGGACAACAACTACATCGCGATCACTCCGCGCCCCCTTGGTAACAACACGCTCAATCCTGCGGTCGCGATCGTGTCTTCTGCTGACGGCACGACGGTCACGATCAAACCCAGTGTGGCGATCGTCGCGGGGACTGGTGTTGCCGGCACGAGCCAAGGAACCCCGATCACTTACTCTCTCAAGAAGGGGCAGGTCATTCGGTTCGAACAATCAGAAGACCTGCTCGGCAGCATCATCAGTTCGAACAACCCTGTCGGCGTGTGGGGTGAGCAGAGCTGCATCAACATCGATGCTTATGCTTGCGACGGCGCGCACGAGCAAATCCCGCCGATTCGCGCGTTCGGCAGCGAATATGTCTATGCGCGCTACCGTAATCGCGTCGACAACCAGGACGAGACCCCGCCCACACGCATCACCGGTGCGGTCGACGGCACGACTCTCACTTATGATCCGAAACCCACTGGCGCGCAGACCACTGTTGGCAAAGGCCAGAGCTTCGAGGTCCGATCGAGCGCACCGTTCGTCGTCCGCAGTCAGGACGACATGCATCCGTTTTATGTGGCCACCTACATGACAGGTGGTGGTGCCTTTTCGAACAATGGCGATCCAGAGTTCGTCAATGTGGTGCCTACGGGTCAATACCTATCCAAGTATGTTTTCTTCACCGACCCCACCTATCCTGAGACCAACTTGGTGTTCGTGCGCAAGAAGGACAGCGCCTTCCACGA
The DNA here is from genome assembly GCA_043785265.1 of Myxococcales bacterium. Taxonomy (GTDB): domain Bacteria; phylum Myxococcota_A; class Polyangia; order Polyangiales; family Polyangiaceae; genus JANYHY01. The sequence goes on from JAYVXK010000285.1 coordinate 6,534, forward strand.
CGTGGTGCTCGACTGCGGTGGCAACGTGACTGGGTGGAAGCCTGTAGGTTCTGGGGGAACCTACGAATGGGCATTGCGCGATCTCGTGCGACACAACTTTGCAGGCCAAAACGGCTGCGACAACGGCGCGCACGAAGTCCACAGTGATGGTCCGTTTACTCTGACAGTCTGGGGTTGGGGAACCTCGGAGACTGGGCAACCCGCTTCGCCTGGGTACTCGCAATACGTGAGCTATGCCTATCCCGCAGGAGCGAGTGTGCAGTCGATCAACAGTGTGATCGTGCCCCCAAACTGAGGGGGCTACCACCTCATAGGTTGAGGCTTGCCTGTATAGGTTGAGGCTTCGCCTTATAGGTCAAGGCTTGAGTGCCCAGACGACGAACCGCTGACCGCTCTGGCCTGCAGAGTAGACGTTGGTGCCGTCGAGTTTGACGTCACCTTGAATCCCCAGCCCGATCCGAATTCCATGGGTAGGTGTAAAGCCAATCCCGCCTGGGCTGACCGCTCCGTTCGGGTCGGCCGAAACTAGCCCTTTCGCCCACTGCACGGAGCCGGCGGGATCGTAGCTCGCGGCGTACATTGCCCACGGCCCGCCGTTCTGAATGTCGACCTGCGGACTGTCGATCACTTTGCCTTCGATTTTCAGTGCTGCAGACAGATTGAGCCCTGTCGCGACCATGCGGCAACCATCGAGATGAACGTCGATGCCGAACTCGTCGTTGGCTCCGCCAATCTGCTTGGCCAAGAGGGTGGCCCCCGTTGACTTGTCCACTGTGAGCAAAACAGCGTCGTAACAAGTCGTC
>JAYVXK010000286.1:0-2183 GCA_043785265.1 Myxococcales bacterium
CACTCGTCGTCGGTATCGCCGAGCCCGAAGCGCGCGCGATGACGAACAGCACGAGTCCTGCGGCCAAGTAGCGCACTCCTCCCATGGACATCGGCGGCAGGCCGATGGAGCCATGCGCGCCCACCGCAATTCTCACGGCGAGGTAAGTCGAACTCCACACGACATAGACAGTCGCGAGCGCGAGGAGTGTTGCTCTACTTGGAGGAGCAGACGATTTGGCTGGCATAGAGCGTCTGCGGTCCGCTGGTCGGGCCTTCGGTCCACACAAACGGGAGGAAGTCGAAAATCGGGAGCGGGTCGTATGGAGGCAGCGCGACCATGTTGACGACCTCCTTGCCGGGCAACATGCGTGTGCCTGGGACGTTGGCCCCGCGAACAACACCGTTTGCATCTGCCCACGTCACGTTCACGCCGTCTAGCGCGCGAGATCCGCCAATCATGACGAAGCTGTCTGCGAGTCCCCGTGTGATCCACTGTTGCTTGCCATGTTCGATCGGAACGTCAGCGAGACTCGAGAATGTGATTTTTGGAAGCTTGCTGATTGCGACGCCATCGAGCTGCTCGACCGCATCCTTGGAGAGCTGGCCAACGCGGAGCGCTACGCTGGTGAGGTTGTTGAGGTCGACCTCCGCGAACGCAAGATCGATCGCTCCTTTGGGTGAGTTCACCATGGCCAACGGGAGCTCGCTCAATCCGTTGTTGGTCAACGACTTCCGCGGGGTAGCGACGGTGCCGTCGCTGTTGAGCAGGAGGATGGACGGATCGACCGTGCCGGGATTGCTCGGGAAAAACAGTGCGACGTGGGTCGTGGTTTGCACGAGCGCTTGTTCGTTCATCTGGAACGACGCACCGACGAGTGAGTCCGCCGAAACGATATTCGCAAAACTCTCGTTCGACACATAGAGCTTCGCGGTGCCGTTCTCGACTTGAGACACCGCCGTCAGGAACGTGTTTCCGATGCCGATTGTCGCGAGGCTGCGTTGGGCGTTGTTGAATAACGGAAACGAGCCCGTGAGCACGATGGGACCGGTCAGAGACGTGGACGAGTCGACCATGGCGTACATGCCCGCTGCGCTCTTCGTACTGTCGTTGATGATCAACACCCCTGAGTAGCCAGGAAAATGAAGCGCGCCAACAAAGCGACCGTTCACAATCGGTGAGACCATCGGCCCATCGACAGTCACGCTGGCGTTGTCGAACTTGAGCGGGGCCATGTCGACGATGTCGCTGCCGCTGCCGGCGTGACTCGCAAACAGGCGCACGCGGGTAGCATCGACGTAGACGAGTTCGAGCTGAAACCACGGACCACCAGTGGCAAGCTTGAGCGGGGCCTTCGTGTCCAACGCGCATGTCATACCCCTGCCAGCTGCATCGCCCGTGACGTCTGCGATTGCATCGACCTTCGCATCCGTGGCGCCGGCGTCGGTCGAGTTGTTGGGTTTGAGTCCTTCGAGACTCGTGACGAGTGAGCACCCGATGACGATCGAGATGCATGACAACAGGACTCCGGCGCGGCCAAGCATGGCGCTCGATTAGCACGAGTCATCCCGGCGGCCACTAGCGGCCTTCTCGAAGAGGCTGCTATAGGCGCCACGTGAGAGTTCGCGCGCCGCGCTTCGTCCTGTCCATGGCTGCATCGGTTGCAGCACAGTGGTTGCGGTTCGATCGCGCGATGTACTTGATTTGGGCCGCGGCGTGCACGCTCGGCAATGCGCGCATGTTCTATGGCTACATGCTGCGGCAGACTGGTGGCGAGTGGTCTGCCCCGCTCGACGACGTGTTCATTCACTTCGACTACGCCCGATCGATCGCACAAGGCCACCCGTTCGAGTGGACACCAGGCAATGGTTACTCCAGCGGCAACACCAGTCTCACTTATCCGTTCGTGCTCGCGCCCGGATGGTTGATGGGACTGCGCGACACCGATCTCATGATCTGGGCCGCGGTGATCGCGATGACATGCACCTTCGCGATGCTGCTGGCGACGCGCGGCTTGTTCTTGCGAGTGGATCCCAAGTCCAACGCGATGCGTGCGGGTTCGTATTTGTTGCCGCTCTTCGTGTTGGGGATTGGCGCGCTCGATTGGTCGTTGTGGAGCGGCATGGAGGTCGCGTGGTTTTTGGGGGTGTGGGCGTGCGGGCTGTTTGCGTTTTTCGATCTCGAAGACGCGCGACCCGAGAGGC
>JAYVXK010000287.1:0-2183 GCA_043785265.1 Myxococcales bacterium
CACGCGAGATGCAAGACGTACTTGGGTTGCCGAGCGCAGCGGTGCTCTCACACTTGCTCGACGCACTGTTTGCCTAGACGACAAGGACGCTTGAAGACCTGCGAATACGACGGCCCGATGTTCACCGAACCGCGGTCTCACCCGTGGACGGACACTGCCGCGAACCCAGACTTCCGCTATTACGATCTGAAGGCTGAACCGTCGCGAATCCGGACGTCTCTCGAAGACTTCGTTTCGTGGAGTCGCTATCCAGCGATCGATGCCATCTACACGCTCCTCGAGTGGCTCAACGCTTCCACGTCGGAGTCCACTCTGGAGACCAACGACTGCGCGTTCACTGGGCCGCATCCGAACGAGGTCTCGGCGTTTTCGAAGACACTCCAGTGCTCGGGACGCATCATGGTGCTCTACCGCGATCTCGCCCAAAACCTCTCACGCGGCAAGATCGAGTCACTCAAAAACGATCTGCACTTCAGTCTGGGCGCGCTCGACTCCGAGTTCGAATGGGGAATGATCGGCACGACGATCATTCCGGTTCGCTACGTGACATTGCCAGCGCCCAACGACGCACAGATCGGTCATCAACTCATGATCTCATTTTGGGCCTGGGGAGACTCCGAAGCGGAGCTCATGCAGAACCTCGAGCGCGTGGTTGGAAACCTGTCCCACGCGCTCCGCGAGGATACCCATCGACAATCAACGCCAACCAGACAAGCTGGAGGACCATGAAAACCAGCCTCCCAGTCTCACTTCTCACAATCGTGCTCGCTCTGGGGTGTGCAACGACGCAACCCAAAGTCGACACCACCGCGAAGATCTCCCAGGCTGACGCAGAGAAGATCGCACTGACCAAAGCGCCTGGCGGAACCATCAAGGAGAGCGAACTGGAGCAGGAGCACGGCAAGCTCGTGTGGTCGTTCGACATCGCGACCCCAGGCACGACCGACATCACCGAGGTGCAGGTCGACGCGGCAACGGGGGAGGTCGTGTCGGTTGAAAAAGAGACCGCAGAGCAACAGGCAAACGAGAAGAAGTAGTGGCCCCTCCCGGCCGAGCGCAGCGCCAGAGGCTGGGACTAGGGAGCGACACGCGGAGGACGTAAAACGCTCGTTGTGGATGGAGCGTCTCGGCAGAACGTGACATCCTCCACGCATGAGCCGGTTTATTTTGGGACTCGCTGTCTGTCCGCTTCTTGTTCTCGCCTGCGGAGGTGACTCCGGAACAAGCGGAAACTCTCTGGATGGCGGCGATGGATCGCTGATCGATGCGGCCGATGCTGCGCCTGATCAGGTCGCGGCGGCCCATGCGGCCATCCACCATGTGATCGTCATCGTCAAAGAGAACCACACGTTCGACAACTACTTCGGCACCTTCCCAGGCGCGGAGGGCACCACGACGTTCACGCTCAAAGACGGAACGAAGATGAACACGCCGCGCGCGCCGAGCAACTCGCGCGACCTCTGTCATACCCACGACTGCGGGCTGACCGATTGGAACCACGGCGCAATGAACGGCTGGGAGAGCACAGCGGGTTCGAATCAGAATGGCGACTATCTCGCATGGGCTCAATTTCTGGAGCCGGACATCCCCAACTACTGGGCCTATGCGAACGCCTACACCCTGGGCGATCACTTTTTCGCGAACATGATGGGACCGAGCTACCCAGGTCACATGATGTTCCTCGCGGCGCAGGCAGGCTGGGCATTGGGCAATCCGCCCACTCACATCACGCATCCGTATTGGGGTTGCGACAATCCGCCATCCGACACGATGTCGGTGCTCGACAAGGGAACGTGCACGATCAAAGACGTGTCTCCGTGCCTGAAAATACCGTCGATTCCTGATGTCTTGCCGCCTGGCATCACCTGGAAGTTTTATGGGAGCAACTTCTACCTGCTACCGGAAGTCTGGTCGATGTTCAACGGCATCGACTCCATTCGCAACGGACCAGGCTGGAAGAACGTGGTCACCGTCGACCAGTTCCAGACTGACATCAAAAATCACCAGCTTCCGAATGTCGTGTGGCTGGTCGATCAAGACCTGGCAGACGAGCATCCAGGCATTCCTGCTGCCACCGTGTGCAGAGGCGAGAACTGGACCGTGGACAACGTCAACGCGCTCATGCAAAGCGAATACTGGAAGGACACTGTGATCTTCTACACGACCGACGACTTCGGCGGTTG
>JAYVXK010000288.1:0-2178 GCA_043785265.1 Myxococcales bacterium
ACCGAGTTGTCGTGTCTGGTGCTCGGCGAAACAGGTACGGGCAAAGAGGTCGTCGCGCGCGCAATTCATCGCGTGTCGGGTCGCAAGGGATCGATGCAAGCGATCAACTGCGCGGCCATCCCGCAGAACCTGCTCGAGAGCGAACTGTTCGGTTATCGGCGAGGGGCGTTCTCTGGTGCCGACCGCGACAAGCCGGGACTCATCATGCTCGCAGACGAAGGCACGCTCTTCCTCGACGAGATCGGAGACATGCCGCTCGACGCACAAGCCAAGTTGCTGCGCGTACTCCAATCACGCGAAGTGTTCCCGCTCGGCGCGAGCGCACCCGAGAAGGTCGACATCCGTGTCGTGTGTGCGACGCATCGCGACCTCCAGAGCTACGTCAAAGACGGCAAGTTTCGGGGCGATTTGTACGCTCGACTCAACGAGCACGCGGTGCGCTTGCCGCCTTTGCGCGATCGCAAAGAAGACGTCTACCAACTCGCAAAGTCATTTGCCGCGCGCTACGGACGACCGCAAATTGGACTCACGTTCTCGTTCATGATCGCCCTCTTGCACTACGACTGGCCGTACAACGTGAGAGAGCTCGAGAGCTGCATCAAGCGAGGAATCGCCCTCACCGATGGAGCACCACTCGACGCGACTCACCTGCCCGACGCGATCGGTGCCCACATGAAAGCGTACGGCAAAAAGCGCGCGGAGGTTCCGATCGACGACGTCGAAGAGCGCACCACGGCGCCGCCTGCATCGAAGTCAGAAGCGCCGCTCGCAGCGCGACGTGGTGTCCCAACCGAAGAGGAACTTCGCGCGCTGCTCGCAGAGCACAACGGAAATGTCGCCGCAGTGGGTCGTGTGTTCGGCAAGGAGCGCATGCAAATTCATCGCTGGCTCAAGAAGTACGGCATCACACTCGACTCATACCGAGGCTAAAAACAGCTACGGAGTGTCGACTTCGCCGATCCCCGCGATGCGCAGTTTTTGATCGACGGGGCGCACGAGCATCAAGAGCACATCGCGAAACAACTTCTCGCCGGTCTTCTGGTCGATCGGCGCGACCACAGGCAAGCGCACGAGCAGGTCACCTGGCTGCATGTCTTCGGGTCGCGGAGGGCTCGACGTGGGCCCAAGGTCGTCGTAGCCAAAACGCTCCATGCGCTCGATGCGTACGATGTCGAGCCCTCGAATCGCCGTGTAGTCGAGGCGCCGATTGCGGGCCTGCCAGTCCGTGACGATCTCACCGCGCGTTCGACGCGTGTCGAGCGGAACGAGATCGTTGACCATCAGCTCGTTGATGCTCTCTGGCGAGCGTTTGGCAAACGCGGCGAAAAAAGTGTTCACGAGCGCAAAGAGAGCCTCGCTGGCAACAGGCGGCTCGAGCGTGATGATGCCGGTAGCGGGCGCGTGTGAGCGAGCCTCTGGAATTGCCGCTTCTGGGTCGACGAGCACACCGTCTGGTTGACGCGGCTTTTTCGGCAGTTCAGTCGCTGTCGCAAACGACGCGCCTCCGCATGCCCAAAGAAAGGACGACAGAATTGCTGCGCTAAAGAGCTTCGATCTTCGGAGCGTGACCACGCGTGAGCAGCACGATCGCACGATCAGGCGTTGCGTTCCAGCGCGGAGGCACGCCATGTGTCGAAGCGGGTGCGTCTAGACTCTTGCTGCTCTCTTCGTCGAAGTCGCTCGCGACGATTTGAACGTGCATCTGGCCTATTTCGGGGGTGCGGCGACGAAGTTGCTGGTCGTCTCCGATGATCGCTTCCGCGTCGTTTTTTCCGGTGAGCACGCGCACGCCCATGGTGGTGGAACCATGCAAGGCCACGATCGAGTCCCCATCCGAGACGAGCATGTTGCACGCCGCGCGACCCGCGCCGACCTCTGCGCCAATCGCGTCGACCTGCGCAAGCGCCGAGCGAAGCGCCTCTGCCGCTGCTTCTGGGGGCACGACCGCATCACTGAGGTGACCGCCGTCATGCAAGAACGACAAGAACATGTGGAACACCACTTCAGCGTCAGTGTCGCCGCGAATACCGCTTCGCAAAAACTCTGGAACGCTCGCGACAAGCCGTTCGCGTGTGGAGTCGAACGCGGGGACCGCACCCGTGAGCGCGAAGAGCCACTGACGATAACGAAACGGGTGAGTGTTCTCCGCGCGCACATTGCCTGTGGTGGCGCGTCGAA
>JAYVXK010000289.1:0-2173 GCA_043785265.1 Myxococcales bacterium
CTTCCGTCCTGCCGTAGCGGGGATCGCGCAAGCGAAGCACGCGAGCGGGCAACCGCGCGATGTCTGCACGGGGTAGTCGTCGGGGCAATACTGTCGCCCCTCTTTCTCCATGTAGAGATCAATGCGGGGGAGAGGCTGCTTCGAAAGGTCGATGGGAGTCTTCTCCATGTAGCGCTTCTGGAGCGTGCCTGCTTTTGCGTCCGCAAGGACGTCGCCCCACACACCTTCTCCTTCTCCGAGCACGACCGCGTCGGCGTGCAAGAGCGCTTCGTCGGGCATCATGGTTGGGAAGATCCCGCCCATCACGACTTTGCGCCCGCGCGCCCGGAAGGCGTCGCCGAGTTGCATCGCTCGCTTCGCCGAGGGCGTGAAGAAACTGATCGCGACAAGATCGACGTCGTCATCCAGGCCCACGTCCTCCAATCGGTCGTCGCGGAAGTCGATCTCCCAACTGGATGGCGTGACCGCAGCGAGACAAGCGATGCCCAAAGATGGTGGCCCGAAATACTCGTTGCATGGGACCCACGTCCGGAGCTCGGGGTGAGCTTCGGCGTGACGCGCGAACTTGGGATAGACGAAACGAACTTTCATGGTTCTTCCTTCTGGTGTTGACCACGCCGCGTAGCGGACGTGCCGTCGGCTTTCACTCCGCAGCGCAAGGCCGCGCGATTCCATAGATCAGGTCACTGATCAAAAGAGCGCGGCGTTCGGCGGCATCGTCGCGAGCAAGCGCGTCGATGGCGGTCATGCCGCGTTCTGCCCAGTGCTGCGCCGCGAAGTCTGCGACGTTCGTTGCCGTAGACGTGCGGTCGCCCAGACTGGAGACAGCGGCGCGATGTGCGATGTCGGCGCGCGCGAGCGCTTGCAGCAGCGATTGGTGTTGTACGACCGTCGCACCGTAGTGAGTGCGCGCGTGCTCGAACGCGTGATCCAGCCGTTCCGCGAGCGCATCGCACGCTTCATGATCGACGCGCTTTGCTGTCCGATTCGCGCTGAGCCTCGACATCGCCAGCCGCACGAGCAGCACGTCGTTGGCGCCTTCGAAGATGCGCGTCACACGGCAATCGCGGAGCAGACGGCAAACCCCAGCGTCCTCCATGAAGCCCAACGCACCATGAAGTTGCACCGCTGCGTCTGCCACTTCGAACGCGCCTTCGCTCGCGAAGACTTTGACTGCGATCGTGTCGTCGTCGTCGAGAGTCTTGGCAGCGATGGCGACCAGCGCCTCCATCGCATGAACCGTGGCGGCGAGTTCGGTGACGCGACGTCTGACTGCAGGAAACTCTCCGAGCGTCCGACGAAACTGCCTGCGCATGGTGACATGTTCGATGGTGCGCGCGAGCGCCGCGTGCGCCGTGCCGAGGCAACCCGCAGACATGAGCGTGCGCCCGCGTGCGAGCGCGTCGTGCGCCAACTCGAGTCCTGCACCAGGCTTGCCCAACACGTGGTTTGCGGGGATACGAACATCGTCAAAGACCACTGTGGCTGTGGACGAGGCTCGAATGCCCAGCTTATGCTCCTCCACACCGATGCTCGTGCCCTTGGTCTCGCGCGGAACGAGCACGAGCGCGTGGCTACGCGTGCCCCAACGTGCGAGGACCGTGAAACAGCCTGCATATCGCGCATTGGTGACGTAGCTCTTCTCGCCGTTGACGACGACGTCGCTTCCGTCGAGGACGGCCGTCGTTCGCACCGACGCGATGTCAGAGCCCGCGTCGGCCTCTGTCGCACAGAACGACCCGATGAGTTCGCCGCGCGCGAGTCGAGGAAGCCAGGCAGCGCGAAGCTCGTCGGTCCCGTGCTGCGAAACCGCGTGCGTCCCCAAGCCCGCATGAAGTCCTACCATCGTCGCCACCGATCGGTCTCGGCGCGCGAGCTCGGCGACGAGTTCGCATGCGACCCCAAGTGGAAGACCGAGCCCGCCGTACTCCTCGCTGATCGTCAGCCCGAAGAGTCCCATTTCACGCATCTTCGAAACGATCGTCTGCGAGATGACCCCTTCGCGTTCGGTGCGAGCGTCGTCCAAGGCGCTCATCGCGAAGCGACGAACTTCGGAGACTAGCTCGTCATGAAGCGACATCAGGCGCTCGGGCTTCGAGGTTGCGTTCGACGAAAGCGCAGACGTCGTCGAGCGTCACGATGTCCATGGCGTCCTCGAGTTCGAGGTGGAGAC
>JAYVXK010000290.1:0-2171 GCA_043785265.1 Myxococcales bacterium
GGTATCGCATGCTGAACATGTCCATCACCATGCGCGAGACCAAGAAGCCCGCGATGGTGACTGCGATCGTGCAGAGAGCGAGCGCGGCGAGTCGCCGAACTGCCTCGAGTTCTTTGCGCGCGATGATCACGAACATGGCGAAAAATACGGCGCCGCACGCGATGGCAACGCTGAGCATCTGAAACACGTGCAGCACTGCGCTCTCTTCGACGCGCGTGTAGTCCATCCAGTGCGCGGGCGCGTAGATGGCCGTGCCGCTCATCCACGGGAAGCACTGCGAGACGAACAAGTCCCAGTTGTGCGACAGCAGACTGAGACTCATCCCCGTCACGCCGTGCTGCGCTTGCGGGTGGTACCAGAGGATGCCAAGCGGTATCGCTCCGACGACTGCTCCAACCGCGCTTCCAATCGCAGGACCTTCTCTCGATGGCGCACTCCAGACAGTGAGCGCGGCGAAGAGCGCCACACCAAACACCATGACCATGGCATAAGGGTCAGAGGTCCACGCGAGCATCACCAATGCGCATCCGATCGCAAATCGGGCCGCGTTCTCGGCTGAATCGAGCACATAGATCGCTGCCATCGCGAGCGTGAGCGAGAGCTGACGCGGTGGATAGAGCGCGAACGAATGCAAACAACTCGTCGTGAACACGAGCGCGAGTGTCGGAACGAACGCGCCCCACGCGCTCATGTGGCGCCGCAACGTCGCATACGCCAGCAACGTGAGCAGCACATGAAGACACAACGACGAGAGCATCAACGCGAGCGGTGTAGCTCCGAACGCCCAGAAGAAACCTGCTGCCACGAACGAGTCCGACGAGGTCTGATAGCCGGAGCCGAGCAAGAACAGCGAGCGGTCACCGTCGAGAATGTGCGTGGCTTGCAGGCCCACGATCGCTGCGTCCGAGTTCGTCCCTGCGGCGTTGAGCAAGGCCGGAAAACGAAACGCGAACGAGAGCGCGACCAGCGAAAACCAGGGAGCAACCGTTGCCCCGATCGTGTCCTTGCCCGCCATGGAGTGGTCGACCTCTACACCTTGTCGAGAATCGCCGCGAGCTCACGAGGCACGAGACCGTAGGCTTCTGCGGCGCCCACGAGACCCGCATTCGCAGAGACCTGCGTGAGAAAGTCACGCGCGTAGGGCGTCCCGGAGAGCCCTTGCACGCGTGTTGCGAGACGTGGAATGCCGCGCAAAATAGCCTCGCGCGCCTCGGACAGATCACCGAGATCGACGCACGCGTCGTGCAACGCCAAGAACACTGGCGCTTCGTTGAGTAGACTGGGCGAACCGTCGTCGAGCAAGTTGGCTGCGTCGCGCGCGATCTCTCGTGCCTTCTCTGCTTCGCCGCACCGGCGCTCTGCTTCGGCGAGCAAACCCATCGCGACCGGCACGACATCGAGCATCTTGGTGGCGCGGTAACCTTGCGCGGCGATGCGCAAGAGCGATCGTGCAGAGTCGCACGGCGTCTTTCCGTCGAGGCGCAACAGCTCCGCGCCGCGATAATAGAGCACCCCGAGTGTGGCGCGATCTTGCGGCACCCAACTGCCGGTCGCTGCGCTGTCGGCGAGTCCGCGGGGATCCGCCAAGATGCGATCGAGCGCTGCATCCGGCCCGAACGTAGCCGTCCAGCAGAGCAGGTTCATCTGACCGTGACGCACAGTACCGGGCGATCCAATCGCCTGAGCGAGCGCGATGCCACTCTCGATCGCGAGTCGCGCTTCGTGTTTTGCACCCACCGTCGTGAGCGCGAATCCTACATTGATGGTGAGCATCGCCTCGCGCGTCTTGAGTCCGGCGAGACTCGCTGCGCGCGCTGCGCTCCTGCGAGCTTCGAGAGCTGCGCCCACGTCACCACGCGCTTGACGCACGACCGCGAGTGTCTGCCACGCATCGACTGCGGCACCGGCGACGCCGTGTCGTTGCGACAACGAGAGCAGTCGCTCGGCGACATCGGCAGCCAGATCGAGTTCTCCGCCAAATGCGTATCGCGCTGCGAGTGCTGCTGCACAGCGCGCTTCTTCGTCGATGAGACCAGCTGTTTCTGCTGCTTTGCGTACTTCGTCGAGGCGCGAGCTCGTCTCGGGATCGCCGCCGCATGCGTCCTCGTAACGAACGCGCGCGCCGCGTGCACGGACCGCGCTCGCCTCGTCATAGACGGCCTCTTCCATCG
>JAYVXK010000291.1:0-2170 GCA_043785265.1 Myxococcales bacterium
TGACGGGACACGACCCAAGCTCGTCCTTGGCGCCGCCCCGAGCGCACCCACGGCTCCTCACGCAACCTTCCCCGACGCGCCGAGCAAGACAACCACAGGTCCGCAGCGGTTTTGGGATTTGCGTCGTGTTCGCATCGCGCTGAGCGCAGGCTTCGTACTCTCCATCGTCTTTCATTGGCTGGTTGGTCCGTGGTCTTTTTTTCCGGAGGGTCCTGCGGTCGAGTTCCACGATCTGGATGGTGAGCTCACCATTCCGATCGACACGATCAGCGAAGCACCCAAAGACGAACCGAAAGTTGCCCCGACGAGCACCGGTACGAATGGCACCAACGGCAATCCACTCAATCCCCTCGGGTTGCTCGATGCCGCAGCAGATCACCGATCGCCCGTAAAAGACGGCGGCGCCGGTGATCAAGATGGAGGCGAAGGCGACGCGAACGACAGCGACAGTGAGTCGGATGCAGAAGCAGTCGACGAAGCAGGCATCGCGCTCGGCGGGGGCGATGGCGGGGCAGGAGGCACGTCGGGACCAGGTTCTCCGTTCGCAGGCGTGAGCGCGGGTCCGAACAACATCACGCTCATCGTCAACATGGCGGTGATTCGCGCGCATCCAGAAGGCAGCAAGCTCGGACCGATCCTCGCAGCGATCCCACAGTGGAGAGCATTCCTCACGAGCTCCGCCGCCTCAGGCACCACGCTCGATCCGTTGCACGATCTCGACTGGCTGCTCGTGATGGGCCCTGCGCTCGATCACACCGAAAAAGACGCGGTTTACGTGCATTACTCGACGGAAGACGTCGTCGTCGACAAGGTCATCGACTCGATCTCGAAGACGTATGTGCACGGTGGCCCAGTCGACGTGAAGGTCAAAGGCGTCAAAGCGTGGAAGGCCTATGCGGATGGCGCGGAGAGAGTTTTTCTCCGTCCACGTCCCCACGTCGCAGTGATCGTACCGGCCACACACGCGACGCAATTCGCGCAAGTCGTGTCGCAGAGTCCGTTCAACCCGCACATGCGTCCGGGCGAGGCTGTGAGTCTGCGCGCGATACATCCAGGCGGCTCGATCAGCATCATTCCGCAGAGCATCTCGGAGATGCGCTTGTGGATCGTCCCGCACACGACTGACAGCGGCGCAGACGTCTACGCCGAAGGCGATTGTCCAGACGCGACGAGTGCGACTGATGCAGCGGAAAAAATCAAAGGCGAGATCTCACGGCGCAACTCGATCGGAGTTCGCTTGATCACCTCGGGGCTCTTCAACGCGGTCGATGTCACCACTGACGGACCCATGGTGAAGTTGCACATCCCCGCGACCAAAGAGCAAATCGACGCGATCTTGGGCCTCGCCGCTCAACAAGTCGGCGCAACCCTCCCGGGCGACGCTCCAGCACCAAGCTCTCCACTCAGATAGCGGAGTTCGTTCGTTGCGGGTTGGTCAGACAGTTCTGCTAGAGAGTGCAGCCATGCGCCTCTCACTTTTTGCTTCGCTCTTGGTCCTCACGCTTGGTTCGGCTTGCAACAAGACAGTCGCCGAGCCCGATGACCAGCACTTCAAGCCCACGCAAGGCGATCCGTTGCCGCCTGGTCCCACCAAACTCGAGATCACCGACGAGCTCGTCGGCACGGGCGATCGCGCAGTGAAAGTCGGCGACAAAATCAAAGTGCATTATACAGGTACTCTGATGAACGGCCGAAAGTTCGATTCGTCACGCGACCGCAACGAGCCTTTCGAGTTCACCGTCGGCACCGGCGTCATCGCTGGTTGGAGCCAAGGCGTCGTCGGCATGAAGAAGGGCGGCAAGCGCAAACTCGCCATCCCGAGCGATCTTGGTTACGGCAAAAACGGCAGCCCGCCCAGCATTCCAGGCGACGCAGGCCTCAAGTTCGACATCGAGCTGCTCGAGTTCTCCACGAACTAAATCAGCTCGCTAACCCCAACCTTGCCAGGTTCAGTTGACGAGCGCGCACATGCCGTTGACGCAGCTGTCGTATTGATTGACGTCGCACACGAAGCCGCACGAGCCGCAGTTGTTGACGTCAGTCGAGACGTCCATGCAGCCGACCCCTGCGCAATAGTCGATGAGCGGTCCTGAGCACGCGCAGGTTCCTGCGTTGCACTTCGAGTCGACGCCGATGCATGTGTTGCCACACGCGCCGCAGTTGTCGTGGT
>JAYVXK010000292.1:0-2170 GCA_043785265.1 Myxococcales bacterium
CAATATCCAAGGAGATCGTTTCATGGGCAAGGGACAAGAGAAGCCGAAGAAGAACAACAAGCCGAAGCTGACGGTCGCGGAGAAGAAGGCCAAGAAGAAAGAAAAGAAGAAGTAACGGCGTGTCCTTGAATTAGGACCGTCTCGGAGTAGCGATGCTGCGTGTTGCATTCATTACGTCGCGCGCGCTCGAGAACTTGGCCGACGACGATCGCCTCGCCCTCGCACCTCTCGCTGAACTCGACATCGAGGTCACTGCGGTGGTGTGGGGGAGCGAGGCGAAGTCGTTTCTGGGCCTGGATTTGGCGGTGATTCGTTCTCCGTGGGATTGGTACGAGCGCGGAGGCGAGTTCTCGTCGTGGCTCGGTTCTCTCGAATCGAGCGACATCCAACTTGCCAATCGTGGGTGCTCGCGGTTTTTGGATAAAGGCTATTTGCGCACTTTGGAATCGAACGGGGCGCGCATCGTGCCGACTGAATGGATAAGCAAGTACGATCGCCCGGATCTGCACGCGCGCATGAAGCGACGAGGCTGGACCCACGCGGTCATCAAACCGTCTCTATCAGCCAACGCGCACCGCACGCACCGCGTCTCGCTCGACCGAGACGACGACGTCATCGCCGGTGAGATCTTGCAGACGAGTGACCTGATGGTCCAACCGTTCTTCGAGTCGGTCCAGAGCGAAGGCGAGTGGTCGTTCGTCTTCTTCGGCAATGAGTTCAGCCACGCGCTCCGAAAAGTGCCGCTCCGCGGAGATTTTCGCGTGCAAGCCGATTGGGGAGGCGGCGTTGTGCCTGAAAACAAGCCTCCGAATGCGTTGGTCGAGCAAGCCACCCAAGCGCTCGCGTCCACGCGTGGTCAGTGGCTCTATGCGCGTGTCGATGGGGTCGTCAGAGATGGACTCTTGTACTTGATGGAACTCGAACTCGTGGAGCCGGAGTTGTTCTTGCGAACGCAGCCGGATGCTCCGCGCAAGTTCGCGCGCGCCATCGCGAAACTCATACAGGGTCGCGGCGCTTGAGGACGATCAAGAGGATGGTCATCATCAAGAGAGTCATGCCGTAGAGCACGGCCATCGGCAATCCGGTCGTATCCCAATTAGAGAATCCCCACGCGCCGGAGATACTGTCACTTTGGATTTGAGCGACTGCACATTGAAAGTGACCACTTTGAATGAAATCGGGTGGGCTCGACAAAGTGGGTTGATGCAGATCGATGAGCCACGCGGCGTCGTTGCGAATGGCATAGCGCTCTTGGGAGATGGACCCCTCGAACCCCCAGCGCGCCGGCATGACGTACATGAGCGGGCCGAGCATGGGGTTGGTGGTCATCGGCACCATGAGCCCGCCCAGCACGATTTGCGGGATGAGCGCGATCGGCGTCAACGCCATCGCAGCTTCTGCGGAAGCCACCACGGTCGAGAGCAAGAGCCCTAAGGCCGTTGCGTTCATCGAGACTGCCACCATCGCGAGCAGCTCCATCAAGAACGCGCTGACGCCCCCGTTGAACCCAAGACTAAAAAACACAATGGCAAGTAGCATCGTGCACTGGACGATGCACACGAGACTAAGAATGATGTATTTCGATAATACGTAATTGACGAGTGACAAGTTCACCATGCGCTCACGCATGTAGATGGCGCGCTCGGTGACGATCTCTCTGGCTGCGTTGCTGGTGCCAAACCACACACACGACACGACGACGAAGAACATCGCCGCTGTGTGGTCTGTCGTCATCTGCATTTCGTTGAGCAGATTGGTGGTGCCGCTGGTGGTGTTGGGGCTCTTCTTGGCGAGCTCTTGAAGCGCGCCCAAACACCAGAACGGGATGGCAGACTTCTGACCGCCGAAGACGATGGCCAGCATGATGCCGATGACGGGCGCCTGCAGGAACATGATCGCCGCGCCTGCACGATCGCGAACTTTTACCTTCCAGTAGCGAGACATCAAAAGCGTCAGCTGCCGCAATAATGCAGTCGTTGCGCGCGCGGGTGTCCCACGTGCAGCCGGCTCGGTACCCACCGCACGGCGCCCGGAGTACATGCGCTGATAGACAGAATTTTCATTCTGAAAAAATTCTGCGCGCCACTGCTTGGCCGAGTCGAGTCGGGCAATGCCTCGCGGCACGTTGGGATCGCGCGCGCGCATCTGTTCGAGTGTCGCGCGTTCGCGG
>JAYVXK010000293.1:0-7275 GCA_043785265.1 Myxococcales bacterium
CCCCCTGGCGATTGACCAATGGGACCGCGGTCACGTAACCGAAGTTGCGTCGAAACTCAATCTTAGACCTGCATTTTTGCCCAGTTTTCTGCCTGAAAACCGCGTAACGCAGCGCGCACCGCGAACCGCGCTATGCGCTTTCGTCGGGTGAGTCGGCACTGTTCCGCGGCTTGGGGAGCGTGCCATCGATGAACATTTGCTTGGTCTTTCGACGCTGAGGCTTGCCGCTCGACGTACGCGGGAGGCCACCCTGCGGAACGATCTCGACTTTGTAGACGGAGAGTCCGATTTGCGCGGCGACCACCTGCTGGACCTGCTCGCGGATTGCCTGTGCTTCGCTCTGAGTGGCCTCTGCGCACACGACGAGCTGTTCTTCGCCCGTGCCGTCCTCTACGTGATGCCCCTCTGCGTCGACCGTCACGCCGAACGCAACGACATTGCCGCGTCGAACGCCTGGCAGCTCGCTCACCACCCACTCGATGTCGCTTGGATAGAAATTCCTGCCGCGGATGATGATGATGTCTTTGAGGCGTCCGCAGATGTAAATCTCGCCGTTCGCGAAGTAGCCAAGGTCCCCCGTGTAGAGCCAGATCCTGCCGTCGTCGCGTTTCTTGAAAGACGCGGCGGTGAGCTCAGGCTCCTCGAAATAGCCTTGGCAGATGGATGGGCCGGTCGTGATGATCTGACCCACTTGTCGATCGCCGAGGACCTTGTCACTCTCGTCGAGGACCGCGAGATCGTGCTCTGGAAACGATCCGCCACATGCGACCAGCTCCTGCGCTAGTTCCGCTGGAAGGCTCGAATGCGTCTTTTCAAGCGAAGATGGCTCGGCTTTGCCCTGTGTGAGACTCTTTGCGTTGACCACGTCCGCGTGAAACCCCGTGCCGTGTTTGACGAAGGTGATGGCGAGAGTCGCCTCCGCCATTCCATAAGACGGCAAGAAGCTGCGCGGATCAAAACCCGCTGGCTGCAGCTTCTGCGCAAAGTCGCGCAAGGTCTTCGCTTGGATCGGCTCTGCGCCGCAGCCCGTGATGCGCATGCACGACAGATCGAGACCCGAGAGATCTTTGTCTTTGAGTCGCTTGGCGACCAGCGCATACGCAAAGTTCGGCGCGTAGGTGATCGTGCCGCGATGCTTGTGAATGGTGTCGAGCCAGACGCGAGGACTGCGCACGAAAGTCGCGGTCGGCAAGAAAACGACAGGAATGTCCGTGAAAAGCGGCCCGATCACAAACCCGATCAAGCCCATGTCGTGGAAGAGCGGCAACCACGAGACGCCTTTGTCGATGCTCGAGTCCTTGCCGAGCCCGTGAATCATGAAGGCTTCGCTGTTGGCCGACAGGTTGCCGTGCGTGACGACGACTCCCTTGGGTCGCGAAGTAGAGCCGCTCGTGAATTGCAGAAAGCAGAGATCGTCGGGCGTGATGCGCACATCGAGCGGACCTGGTGCCGGAGCATGCAGCGCATCCACAAGCAGCAGCTCTTGCACGTTCTTGGTGCGCGAGAGCACAGGCTCCACATAGGGTTTGGTCGCTTCGGTGGTGACGAGGAGCTTCGCGCCGCTCGCATTGGTGATGTGCGTCACGGTCTCGTGATAGCCATCCACATTCTTGAACGAGAGCTGCGGATACATCGGTACGGGCACTCCGCCCGCGTAGATCGCGCCAAGAAATGTGAGAACGAACTCGTCGGGGTCGGGGATGACGAGCGCGACGCGATCGCCCTTTTTTACGCCTCTTGCGGCGAAGTGCGCACCGCGACGTGTCGCTTCTGCATCGATGGTTTGAAATGAACAGAAGCGCTCGGTGCCATCGGCTCGCACGAACACAAAGCCTTTGTCGTTGTTGTGAGCGAGAGCCTTCACAGCGTCGACGAGCGTGGGCTGAACCATCCGGGGCATGATGTGCGCGCTTTAGTGTGACCAACAAAACAGCGCAAGCGTCCCCCGAGGCGACGATCGCGCTGATCTGCCTGCGCGAAGCTGGGTTCGCATGATGCGCTCTCGCGTTCGCGCACGCCTCGCGTTGCGTACGCGGCATGCGCGTTGGTATAAGGAACGCTGTGACGAGAGTTCCGCGCGTGTACATCACCGGCATTGGAGTGGTCAGCTCCGTAGGGCTCGGTCGCGCTGCTTTCTTCAAGTCTCTGCGTGAGGGCAAGAGCGGCATCACGACCGTGAGCCTCTTCGACGCGACGCCGCTGGGCCGGACGATGGCTGGCGAAGTGAAGGGATTTCGCGCGTCGGATCACCTGAGTGCAGCAGAAGAAAAACGGATGGGAAGGTGCTCGGCGATGTCACTCGCTGCGGCGCGGATGGCTGTGACCGAGAGCGGCATCCAACCCGCACAACTCCGTGGCGCACGCACGGCAGTCGTGATCGGCACCACGATGGGCGAGGCCGATGTCATCGCTGATCTCGATCACGCGTGGATCGCAGGAGGCGAAGGCGCAGTGAGCCGCACGCTGCTTCCGAAGTATGGTTCGACGCTTCTTCCCATTCACATCGCTCGCGCTCTTGGAGCGACAGGGATGGTGCTGACGCTGCCGGGCGCATGTGCTGCAGGCAACTATGCGATCGGTCTCGGTGCCGATCTCATTCGCTCTGGGCGCGCAGACGTCGTCATCGCAGGCTCGACCGAGATCATTCAAGAGCTGCAGTTTTCAGGCTTCGTTCGGCTTGGGGCGGTCGCACCAGACAGGTGTCAGCCGTTCGATCTGAATCGACAAGGGCTCATCTTGGGCGAAGGCGCCGGCCTCGTCGTGCTCGAGAGTGAGTCACACGCGGTTCGCAGACACGCCACGCCGCAAGCAGAAGTCGGCGGTTACGGATTGTCATGCGACGCGTATCACATCACGCGACCACACCCAGACGCGACAGGCAGCATCGCGGCGATGCTCGATGCGATTCGCCGATCAGGCGTGACACCGAGCGACATCGATTTCGTCAACGCGCATGGCACTGGCACCAAAGCCAATGATCAGGCCGAAGCCAAAGTCATGGTCGAAGTGTTCGGAGACCGACGCGTTCCGATCTCGAGCATGAAGAGCACACTCGGGCATTGCATGGGCGCGGCGAGCGCGATCGAAGCGATCGGATGCATCATGACGATCGAGTCTGGCGTCTATCCGCCGACCGTGGGCTACGAAACACCCGATCCCGAAATCGATTTGGACATCGTCGCGAATGTTGCTCGCACGGGCAAGTCGGACATCGTGCTCAACAACTCACTCGCGTTCGGTGGCTACAACGCGGTGTCGTGTTTTGCACGGGTCGGCGTGTTGCCTGATCCAGACGAAGTCCTGCGTCACCTCCCTCCTTCTGGTGATGACCACGCCGCGCCTGGGGCGCGAACGTGCCGTCAAGCGGCTGAGTGACACCCCGCGCGATCACCGGAATCGGCATTTGCTCGGCGATCGGCATCGGTCGCGACGAGTTTTTTCGCGCGCTGCCTCTCGCCACGAACTTGCGCGACTCGCCACGTCCACCAGCAGAGTCGTTCGACTCGAGCAAGTATGCAGATGCGGGCGTCGCCGAAGTTCGCGACTTCGATCCCACGAAATATCTCGGCGACAAAGGACTCCGCTCGCTCGACCGCCTGACCAAGTTGTTGGTCGTCGCTGCTCGACTCGCCACGCACGACGCGGGCTTCAAAAAAGACGGCGTGTTCGTGGAGATCACAGCGGAGCGCGTGGGCATCGTATGTTCCAACGCGTATGGCAGCCTCGAGGCCATCACCGAGCTCGATCGTGTCGCCGTGTTGGAAGATGCGCGATACATCAATCCGGCGAAGTTCCCGAACACCGTCGCCAACAGCGCGAGCGGCTACGCGAGCATCTGGGAAGATCTGCGCGCGCTCAATGTCGCCATCAGTGACGGCAACTGCGGTGCTCTCGATGCCGTCACCTGCGCAGACATCTACATGGAGAACGGTCGCGCCGATGCGATCTTGGTCGGCGGCGCAGAAGCACTCTCGGAGGCCTTGTTTTTAGCCTTTCGGCGACTTGGCATCTTCGAGACGGGCGCGCGTATCGGTGAGGGATCGGCACTGCTCGCGATGGAAGATCTCGCGCACGCACGCAAGCGCGGCGCTCAGGTGCTCGCCGAAGTCGTCGGTTGCGGCGCGACATTCGACGCTCCCGATTCGCAAGGCGCGCGGATGATTCACGCGTCGAAGCAAGCAATGGCGCACGCGATCACGGATGCATTGCGCGATGCAGGCCTCGAAGCAAAAGACGTCGATGCAGCAGTGAGCGGATGCGCGGGCTTGCGCGTGTTCGACCAAGTCGAGATCGCAGGCATCGATCTCGGACTGGGCCATCAAGTTCCGATTTGGGCGCCCAAGGCATTGCTCGGCGAAACGCTCGGCGCAGGTGGTGCCATGAGCATGGTCGTCGCCATCGGTATTCTGCTCGGACACGCACCGCGGCTCCTCGAACGCGGGGAAGCACCCAAGAGCCCGAAGACCATCCTCGTGACTTCGATGGGTTACTACGGCAACGCGACGGCGGTTTTGATGCGCGCAAGTCCGGTCTGAACTGTACGCACTGCGCGTCATCGAGTTCGCGCCGCGATCACGTGCATCAGGCTGTTTTTTAGGCTAATCACGCCCGACCATGAGTGTCTCGAGCATCACCGACGCGCGCACGCCCAAGACCAACTTCATCGAGGAGAAGGCTCACGCCGAGCTCGCCCGCATTCGCAAGGCGCGAGACAAGCAGGTCTATCCATATTTTCGCGAGTTCGAGACGGGCGGACTGCACACGACGATCGCGGGTCAGCCGATCGTCAACTTCAGCTCCAACGACTACCTCGGTCTCACCAATCACCCAAAGGTGAAAGAAGCCGCGCACCGGGCTGTCGACAAATACGCGTGCGGGTTGTCGAGTTCGCGCGTGCAGGCCACAACTGTCGATCACGTGTCGCTCGAGAAGCGCCTCGCCAAGTGGTTTGGCTTCGAAAAATGCCTCGTGTTCACGACTGGCTATCAAGCCATGGTCGGCACGATCGCCTCGCTCGCCGACAAAGACACCACGCTCATTTTGGATAGCTACAGCCACGCATGCATTTTGGACGGCACGTTCATGGCTGCCGGCACGCCAGGTCGCGCGCCCGAGGTTCGCTTCTTCAATCACAACTCTGTGAAGAGTCTCGAGCGCATCTTGAAGACCCGCGAGCGCAAGAACGCCATCGTGCTCATCGAAGGCGTGTACTCACTCGATGGTGACAAGGCGCCCATCAAAGAGATGGTCGACATCTGCGCCGCGCACGACGCGTTCATCGTCCTCGACGACGCGCACGGCACCGGCACCCTCGGAACGAACGGCCGCGGCATTCTCGAAGAGGCCGGCGTCGAAGGCAGAGTGCCGCTCGTCATCAGCACGTTCAGCAAAACATTTGGCGGAATCGGCGGCATTTTGCTGGGTCGCGGTGAAGTTGTAGAATACATTCAACACACCGCGCGCTCGTTTCTATTCAGCGCGAGCTTGCCTGTTCCGATCGTCGCCGCAGCGAGCACCATCCTGGACATGCTCGAAGACGAAGGTCCGAAGCTGGTCGCCGAGCTGCAGCAGAAGGCAGAATATTTTCGATCGAGCCTCAAGACGGCCGGCTTCGATCTTGGTGCATCGAACACGCACATCATGCCCGTGTATTGCCGCGACGAACGCAAGACGCTCTTCATGCACGTGGCATTGCTCGAGTGCGGCGTGCTGATGGTGCCGATCACTTATCCCGGCGTGAAAATCGGTGAAGAGCGGCTTCGCGTGAATGTCACTCGCGGTCACACGCAAGAGGACATGGACTCGGCGCTGGAACTCTTGAAAAACTACGGCGAGGCCTTCTTCGTTCTGAGCGGCGAAGAGCTCGGCCCACTCGAAGACGACTGAACTACGCCGGTGGACGGGTGCGCGAGAGCGCGGTAGACCCTTTCGCATGACGCACGCCGAGTTCGAATCGATTCTCAAGACACTCAACGCCAAGACCGACAAAGAGGGATGGGCGCAGTTTCCCGAAGGATCGACCGCCACGCTTCATGTGGCGAAAGACGGCTCGGGGCTCACGCTTTCGCGTGTCGAAGCGGTGAAGGTCGACGGCGCGGTGCTCTATGCGCGCACGCCTAAGAAAGAAGTGTACGCGACGCTTGCTGAGGATCTCGTCGCCGTTGCGTTTGATCCGGGATCGAGTCAGCCGGCGCGACGCGCTGGATTCTGAGCGTGAGCGGGGCTGAGCTTCGTCGCGTGGAGAGCGCCGTTGCGCTTTCCGTCGCCGTCGCCGTCCCCGTTCCCGTCGCCGTCCCCGTGCCCGCGGGCGTCAGCCCCCTCCCGACCTCCCCCACGTTCGTGGGGGGGGAGAAGAGCACTGGGCTTGTGGAGGATCCCTTCTCCTCCTCCCCCATGAACATGGGGGAGGCCGGGTGGGGGCTTCCCACCTGGGCCGCTGGGCGTGTTGCTGCGCTCGCGTGGAGTGACCTTCACGTGTGGGGAGCAGCGCTTGGGTGGCTCGTGGGATCGGTGCTTCGTGTTCGACGCGCACACGTCGAAGCAGCGATGGCGAGAGCAGGCGTTGCGCGACCGAGCGAAGCTGCTGCTGCCATGTATGCGTCCCTTGGCACCAGCGCGCTCGAATTTTTGTGGATGGCAGGACGCGGACGATCGCTTGCACAGTACACGCATATCGACGCAGAATCCTCGGCGAAAATCGATGTCGCCACGCGGCGCGGACGTGGAATCGTGTTTGCGGCTTCGCACACCGGCAACTGGGATCTTGCCGCGTGTGCCATCGCGCGACGGATGCCACTGATGGTGGTGACGAAGCGATTGTCGGTGAGGCCGGTGGATGCTTTTTGGCAACACTCGCGAGCGTCCTATGGAGTGACGTTGGTCGAGGCCAACGGCGCGATGAAACGCGCGCGCGATCATCTCGCACGCGGTGGCGCTGTCGCGATGATGATCGATCAAGTACCCGCGCGAACGAGGCACGGCAGGAAGGTTTCATTTCTCGGGGCGGACGCATGGGTCGATCGCGCGCCGTTCGCCCTCGCGGCCGAGTCGCATGCGAGCGTGTTGGTGAGTGCTGCCTATCGCCAAGACGGCGTTGCGCAGATGCGAGTCATCGATGCCTTTGATCCGCCCATGGAAGATCGCGTCGCGTGGATTTCGAGCGCGGTCGAACGCGCGACGCATTCGCTCGATGCCTTCGTGCGAGAGCATCCGAGCGAATGGCTTTGGATGCACCGGCGATGGAAAGACCCGCTGCCTCTTGCTGCACTCGCAGAA
>JAYVXK010000294.1:0-2163 GCA_043785265.1 Myxococcales bacterium
GCCGTGCGCCTGACGGTCACGCTCCAGCCCGCGCTCGTGAGGTGCTGAATGAGCACCCACATCATCGCGCCAATCGCGAGAGTGAGAGCGACCAAAAAACCAAACAGCCACGAGTACGCGAAACGCGTCGAGCTGCCCGAAGCACCCGCGAATGCGGCAAGAGATGCCAGTCCGCCCACGCCCGCGAAAATCTTCCACAGGCCTGACCACTTCTCGTTGAGTGGATAAGCGAGCGGCGAAGCCTTGGCTTTGGGTGGAGGCGCCTTCGCTTCTTTTTTGGGGGCGACTTTGGCTGCCTTGGCAGGCACCGCCTTTTCTTCTTCCTCTTCGGAGTCTTCCTCTTCGGAGTCTTCCTCTTCGCTCTTTGCGACAGACTTGGGCTCGGGGTCAGCCTTGGGTTGAGTCTTGACCTCTGCTTTGGTCTCGGCCTTTTTGACCGCGGCCTTGGGCTCGGGGTCCTTGACCGCGGCCTTGGGGGCGTCGCTTTTGCTCGGCGCTTTTTCGGTTTTGTTGTCTTCGTCGCTCACGGCTTCTTCTCCGCTAACGCTTGGCTCACTTGGAGCGCGCGCACGTACTCGACGATCGCCCAGCGATCTTGTGTGGGAATTTGCGGTCCATAAGCTGGCATGTTGCGAACGCCGTTTTCGATGGTCGCGTAGATCTGACCATCAGGCATGTGGCGAATGCGGTCCTGGTGGTAGGTCGGAGGAGGGGGCATCCCCGCGTTGTGCTTGATGACGATGCCATCACCTGCACCAGACAGTCCGTGACAGGGAGTGCAGTAGATCCCAAACCGGTCTTGGCCACGTGCGAGCATCGCGTCCATCCCACCTGCGCGAGTGACGACCTCTGGTGGGACCACCAAGACGTAACCCATGTCGGTGATGCCATGAGCGATGCGTGGGTCGATCTCTTCTTCGCGCGAGATGACGCCGTCGACCGGCGGACGCATGTTGCGATGGTCGTCGAAGTACACGCTCTCCTGTTGCATCGAGTACTTGGGTTGCGAGTACATGTTTCGGATGCCGACGTAGGGCGGGTCTTCGGTGGTCTGACCACGGCAACCTGCGAGCGCGCCAAATGCGGCACAAACTAGCGGTAAACTGGTTCTGAGCATGCGATGCATCTCAGTGCTCCTCCTGGTGTTGACCACGCCGCGTAGCGGACGTGCCGTCTTCGTGCGGGGGCTCGGGATCGAGTTCTTCTTCGACGACCTCGACGATGTCTGCGTGCGTGCCCTCGAGCAGCGTGCGCGTCTTCTTGAGATCGAACTTGGCGTCTTCTGCTTCGACCGATACCCAGAATTTGTCGTCGCTCGCGCTTCGGAAACGGTCACTCTCGAAGATGGGGTGATTGTGTCGCGGCAACTTGTTGAGGCCAAGCATCCCGAACACAGCCGAGAATGCAGAGAACAAGACGGTGAGCTCGAACATAATCGGCACACTGGCCGGCAGCGTGAAACCAGGTTTGCCACCGATGATGATGGGATAGTCGACGCCGTTCATCCACCAGATCATGGTGACTGCAGCGGTGACGCCGGACAGGCCTCCGATGAGGACGATCCAACCGAGCTTGCTGTCGGGAAGGCCCATCGCCGCATCCATCCCATGGATGGGAAAGGGTGTGTGCGTGTCGAAGCGCTTGTAGCCAGCGTCGCGTAGCTTTCGCGCTGCAGCGAGCACTTTCACGGGGGTGCCGTATTCTGCCAAAATCATGGCGGTTCGACGTCGAACGACCGGCGCCTTGGGAGCGGGTGGCGCCTCTTTGGGGCCAATGATGATCGGACCCGTGGGCTTCGCCCTCGCCTTGGGCGTCTCGAGGACGACTCCGCGCTTTTCGCGAACGGTGGGCGCGTCTTTCTTGGAGGCAGCCTTCTTGGTCTCGACCTTGGGCTCTGGCTTCTTGGATGACGGAGGATCTTCTTCTTCCTCTTCTTCGTCTTCCTCTTCCTCTTCGTCAGAGGGTTTGGACTTGGCGACCGCTTTGGGTTTTTCGTCCGTGGTCGCGGTGGTGACCTTGTCGGTCTTCTTCGGCTCGTCCTTCTCCTCGTCCTGGTGTGGACCACGCCGCGTAGCGGACGTGCCGTCGGAGTCGGGGCTCTTTTTGGGATCGTCGGCCATGGTCATTCTCCCGGAGCCAGAGCGGCTTCTGCGCCCTCGCCCT
>JAYVXK010000295.1:0-7233 GCA_043785265.1 Myxococcales bacterium
CATGGGCTTGCTCGCACCACAACCGTTCGAAAGCACACTCACCGGCGACGCCTCGCTGGCGAAGCGTCCGATGATGCGTGTCATTGGGCCGCTGCGAGCGCGAGGCGCGCGCATCGACGGTCGTCCGCATCCGACCAAGTCGAGTGACCTCACCGCTCCAATCGTGATCCACGGACTGCCTGAGGGTGAGTATCTCGGTCCAATCGAGCACACGAGCGAAGTCGCGAGCGCGCAAGTCAAGAGCGCCATCCTCCTTTCGGGACTCTACGCACACGGTCCCACTTATCTGCGCGAACCCATGCTCTCTCGCGATCACACTGAGCGCCTTTTGTTGGCACTAGGAGTACCGTTAACGACAATGGGCCCCATTGTTCGACTCGACCCATCCGACTGGAACGGGCAGATGCCAGCACTTGATCTCGAGCTACCTGGAGACATCTCCGCCGCCGCATTTTTGCTGGCTGCCGCACACATGGTTGACAAGTCAAAGATCGTCGTGCGAAGCGTTGGAACCAACCCGACGCGAACGGGTTTCTTGGAGATCGCCCGAGACATGGGAGCTGGCATCACGACGGAGCCGCATGGCGAGCGTGGAGGTGAGCCCATCGCAGACATTCACGCGTGGAGCGCACCGCTTCGTGGAGGACGCATCGGCGGAGAGCTCGTGCCTCGTGCGGTCGACGAAATCCCGATTGCATGCGCGCTCGCTTCGCGTGCCACAGGCACGACGACCATCTCGGACGCGTCCGAGCTTCGTGTCAAAGAGAGCGACAGGATCGCGACGATGGCCAGCGTGCTGCGCGCCTTTGGAGTTGGGTGTGAAGAGCGGGCGGACGGCCTCGTCATCGAAGGCAAAGTCGGACCGCTGTCGCCAGCGCGCATCGACAGTCGCGGCGATCACCGGATTGCCATGACCGCGTCGGTGATGGCCCTCGCGGCGAGCGGACCATCGATCATCGATAACGTCGACTGCATCGCAACCAGCTTTCCAAAATTCGTTGGGACGCTTCGCGCGTTGGGCGCGCGCATCGACATGAAAGAAAACGATGCCGTCTGAGCCGCCGCGACGCCGGACGCCTCGCCCTCCGTCCAGTCGCTCTGGACCACCGAGCGGGATGTCGCCCACTGAGATGCTGGTGACGAACAAAGAATTGTTCGTCGTCTTTCAACCTGTCGTCGACCTGCGCACCGGCAAAGTGTTCGCCTATGAAGCGCTCGTGAGGAGCAAGTCGACCAATTTTCAGAGTCCAGCGACGATCCTCGCTTCTGCGCTCGAGCATCGCGTGTGCGGCAAACTCGGTCGCGCGATTCGCGAGTTGGCGTCGCAAGGGTGCCCAGACGCGACTCTCTTTTTGAACATCCATCCGTCCGAGCTCGACGAAGGCTGGCTCGTGCGCCCGGACGATCCGATGTTTTCGCATGAGCATCCGATCTATCTCGAGATCACGGAGAGCGTGCCGTTGACCCACTTTCGTTTCTGTCATGGCGTCCTCCGTGAAGTGCGCAGTCGCGGCGTCTACCTCGCGGTCGACGATCTCGGCGCCGGTTACTCCAACCTCAAGTACATCGCCGATCTTGAACCAGAAGTGGTCAAACTCGATCGCGAACTCATCGCAGGCGTGAAGCGCGCCGGCCGTCTGCACAAGCTCGTCGCGTCGCTCGTTCGGCTGTGCACGGACATGGGCGCCAAAGTGGTCGTCGAAGGCATCGAGACCTACGACGAGTTTCGCATCGCACAAGATGTCGGCGCGCAGTTTGGCCAGGGTTACTACATCGCGCGTCCGTCGTTTCCGCGGCCCAATTACGAATGGAAAACGATCTCTGCGCCGCGCTGAGCTTGTCGCCCAAGGGAGCATCCGCTAAGAGCGACGACGTGCTGCGCGCTCGTCCCATTGTCGCCATCGACGGTCCCGCGGGAGCCGGAAAAAGCACCGTGGCGCGTCGCCTCGCCGCGGAGCTTGGCTTCGTCTTGGTCGATACAGGCGCCCTCTATCGGTGCGTCGCGCTCGCCGCCAAAGAAGCAGCAGTAGCGTGGGACGACCCAGCGGGCGCGGGAGAGATCGCGCACGCGCTCGTTTCTCGCGGGGCGATTCGCTATCAAGCGGATGGCATCGTGCTCGACGGCCGTGACGTGTCGGTCGAGATTCGCACGCCGGATGTCGCGATGGGAGCAAGCACCGTCTCCGCTCATGGCTCCGTCCGCGCAGCGTTGCTCGATCTGCAACGACAGGCCGGAAAAGCAGGCGCGGTGGTGCTCGAGGGTCGCGACATCGGAACGGTCGTTTTTCCGGACGCGGAAGTGAAATTCTTTCTCACCGCCGCCGCAGAAGTGCGCGCGAAACGCAGACACGACGAACTGGTGCTCAAAGGCAACGCGCCCTCGCTCGAAGAAACTCTCGCAGACGTCATCCGTCGCGACGAGCAAGATACGCAGCGCGCGGTCGCTCCACTCAAGCAAGCCGACGACGCCATACTCGTCGAGAGTTCGTCGATGAACGCCGATGAGGTCGTTCGAACGATGGCAGCGCACGTGCGACGCAAGAGCCCCTGATGTTTTCGCGACCACTCGCGGCGGGCCTTGTTTTTGGCCTCCTTGCGTGTGCGCACAAGCCGCCTCCTGTTGCGCCCGACATGGCGCAACCTGTCACCAGCGCGTGGTTTGACGAAGTCGCGGACAGCAAGCGCGATGCTGTCTTGCGCGTGCACACGTCCATCCTCTTGAAAGACTCCGTGTATGCACCGCTGGTCCGCGAACTCTTTCGCGCGATGACCGAGCAGGCCCTGCATGCAGGCACCGACATGACGAGCGCTCTGGAGAAGGCCGACGAGATCGACGTCGTCGTCGAGGACGGCAGTGACCCCGTGCTGCTTTTGCGAGGCGTGCCAGCGAATCTCGATCCCACGAACATGGCAGGGCTCGACGGATCGACGCAGTGGCGCGTGAGCAAGACACACGTGCCCAACGCAGAGGTGTTCGACTTCGTGCCGGAGAGCGGCGCGCTTTATGTGTTGATGGATCGCACGTGGATCGTGACGGCAGGTCTGAGTCAGCAACGCGTGCAGACCGCGTTGATGCACGCCGTGGGCAGACCCGTATCGCCAGACGTGACCATGGACGTTCCTGTTTCGTTGCGCGTGCCGGGCGCGACCATGGAGCGCATCGCCATCAAACGCGGCGTGCGCGCTTTGAAGCCCATCTTCTTGGAGTTGGAAGAGGCGCGCGTGGAGTTGCACGTGAGCAAGACGAAGGACTCGCGCGAGGATGAGGTCGTCGCTGAATTTCGCTATGCGGGGATCAAGCAGGCAGAGCACGCCGAAGAGATGCTCGCCGAGGCGATCGGCGCATTCGGTCGTCGAGGCGGACGACGCTGGGAGTGGCTAAAAGAAGCCACGATCGAGCGCAAGGAGCAGCACATCACTGTTCGCGCGCGCCTCCCGGCGTGGGCGCTCCTTGCGCTCAGTGATGTCGGCGCCAACTAGCGCGCGCCCGCTTTGATTCGATCCACGCCTAAAAACAGCGCGTTGGCCTTTGACACGAGGCCGACCGTGGCCTAACTAAGCGAGCCCGTTTCTGGGCTTTGGGTGAGGCGCGCCTCATCCAGTGGCTGGAGCAGGACAATCAGGCGTTTGCGAACGGTTCGTGAGCGCTCCCACTTTCACGATAGCCCGCACGTGACCTTCAGTTGGTTTCGCGCGGCCAGTCAGGATCCATAGAGTGACCACCACAGAGCAGCAACCCCTCGGCGGCGGCGGCGAAGACACCTTCGCGGCGTTGTTCGAGCAAAGCATCCAGGGCGGAGCCTTCGTCAAAGAAGGCGAAATCGTCATGGGAACCGTCGTCGCGATTCATCGCGATGACGTCGTGATCGACA
The DNA here is from genome assembly GCA_043785265.1 of Myxococcales bacterium. Taxonomy (GTDB): domain Bacteria; phylum Myxococcota_A; class Polyangia; order Polyangiales; family Polyangiaceae; genus JANYHY01. The sequence goes on from JAYVXK010000295.1 coordinate 3,873, forward strand.
TCGGCGGCAAGAGCGAAGGCGTCATTGCCCTCAGCGAATTCACCGACGGCAATGGCAAGTCAGACATCAAGCCTGGCGACCAAATCGAAGTCTACATCGAGAGCCGAGAGAACGACGACGGCCTCGTCACGCTCTCCAAAGAGAAGGCCGACAAAGCCAAAGTCTGGCAAGAGCTAGTCAAGGCATACAAGAACGACGAACTCGTCGAAGGAACCATCACTCAGCGCGTGAAGGGCGGCCTCTCGGTCACCATTCGCGGCGGCGTGAAAGCGTTCTTGCCGGGCAGCCAGGTCGATCTGCGACCCATCCGCAACTTGGACAAATTGATCGGTCAAACCTATCAATTCAAGTTCATCAAGTTCCACGAGAAGCGCGGAAACATCGTGCTCTCACGCCGCGCCCTGCTGGAGCGTGAGCGCGACGAGATCAAGACCAAGACTCTCGAGACTCTCGAAGAGGGCAAGGTCGTCAAGGGCGTCATCAAGAACATCACCGAGTACGGCGCCTTCGTCGACCTCGGCGGCATCGACGGCTTGTTGCACATCACCGACATGAGCTGGGGACGAGTCAACCACCCGAGCGAAGTGTTCCAAGTGGGCGACGAAGTCACCGTCAAAGTCCTCAAGTACAACGCAGAGACCGAGCGCGTCAGCCTCGGCCTCAAGCAAACCCAAGAGGACCCGTGGAGTCACGCCGAAGAGGCGTATCCGCCGGGCAAACGCGTTCACGGCAAAGTGCAGTCGATCACCGACTACGGCGCGTTCGTCGAGCTCGAGCCGGGTGTCGAAGGCCTCATTCACGTCAGCGAGATGAGCTGGACCAAGAAGGTCAAGCATCCCTCCAAGCTGCTCGAAATCGGCCAAGCACTCGACTGCCAAGTGCTCGAAGTCGACAGCAAGTCCAAGCGCATCTCGCTCGGCCTCAAGCAGCTCGAGCCCGATCCCTGGACCATCTTCACCGAGAAGTATCATCCGGGCGACAAGATCGCAGGCAAGGTCCGCTCACTCACCGATTACGGCGTGTTCGTCGGCATCGAAGAGGGCGTGGACGGCATGGTGCACAAGAGCGATCTCTCGTGGACCGCGAAGGTCAACAACCCCAGCGATCTGTTCCACAAGGGCGACGACGTCGAAGCCATCATCCTCTCGATCAATCACGACGAGAAGAAGGTGTCTCTCGGCATCAAGCAGCTCTTCGACGACCCATGGCCGAACATCTTCAACGACCTGCCCCCGGGCAAGCTCATCGAAGAGTGCAAGGTGCTCAGCGTGGTCGACTACGGCGTCTTCGTGAAAGTGAAAGACGGCGTGGAAGGCCTCATTTCGCAGGGCGACCTCATCGTGCCTGAAGGCGAAGAGACGCTGAAAATCGGCGACGTGGTCAAAGCAGAGATCGCGAACATCGACTCACAAGATCGCAAACTGACCTTGTCGATGCGTATCGGCGAAGGCGAGCGCCCCGCGCAAGCCAAGTCCGACAAACGCGCATCCATGACGCCCAAAAAGGGCGGCGCTGTGGATGACAAGGGCGGCGGCACGATCGGCGAGCTGATCAAGCAGAAGCTCGGCGCCAAGCTCGGTATCGAGAAAAAGGGCGACGAGGAAGAAGACGAAGCAGAAGACAAAGCTGCGGAAGACAAACCCGCAGAAGACTGATCTTCACTTCGTAGAAACGGACACATTGGCGCGCGGGAATTTTTCTCGCGCGCCTTTGTTTTTAACGGCGCTTCGCATTGACGAACGCGTCGTCTGCGCCGAACATCCGCGCCCATGAGAGCAGCGTTGGGCGACACGGGCGTGCAGGTCGATTGATGCCCTCACGCATCTGGGCGCCGTGGAGGATGGAATACACCAACTTCATGCCCGTGCTCGCGGACGTCCGCGTGATGCCGGAGCATCTCGAAGAGACCTACGCCAAGCTTGCGCCATTCTTCGCGGACCTCGCGACGTGATCGGTCTATAAGAGGCGCGTGAAGTCACGACGCTTCTGGTTTTTCGCAGTGAGCGCCGTCGTGATCGTGAGCGTCGTTGCGCTCGCGCACGAGGTGATGCTCCCGTTCGTGCTCGCGCTGCTCATTGCATACGTCCTCACGCCGGCTGTTTCTTGGGTCGAAAAGCGCGTTCGTCGGCGAGGGACGGCGATCCTGCTCGTGTACGCCATCGTGCTTTCTTCGTTCGGCTTGTTCATCCGACTCGCAGCGCCGCGTGTCGGCGAAGAGCTCGGCAACCTGCGTCGCGAGTTGCCCAAGCAGGCGGCGATGGCGAAAGAGCAGTGGATCCCACCTGCCGAAGAGAAGCTCAGGAGCGCGGGACTGCTCCAACCGCCGCCGCCCGCGCCGAATGACGGTCAGCCCGCGGTCATCGTGAGGCCGCTCCCCGATGGCAGCTACGCGGTCGACATCGGGTCAGGCTTCGAGGTCGAGGCGCGACAAGACGAGTTCGTGATCGCGCCGCGCGAGCCAGCCGAGAAAATCGACCTGTCAAAACTCGTCGACGAGGCCATGCACAAGAGCGTGGTCTATGTGCAGTCGAACGCCGTCGAACTCGTGAAATTCGGCGGCAATCTAGTCGCTTCGGCAGCTCGTGCGATCTTCATCTTCGGCATCACGCTCATGCTCGCCGCCTATTTGATGATCACACGCGAGAAGATTGTGACGTTCCTCTCCTCGTTGCTCGTCCCGCCGTCGCGCGCGGCGTTCACGTCGTTGGTCGAGCGCATCGATCGCGGTCTCGCGGGTGTGGTCCGTGGTCAATTGATCATTTGTCTGATCAACGGCGTGCTGAGCGCGATCGGATTTGCGATCGTCGGTTTGAAATACTGGCCGGTGCTCGCGCTCATCGCCACGGTGTTGTCGCTCATTCCGATTTTCGGATCGATCATCAGCGCGATTCCCGCGGTGGCGCTCGGTCTCACGCAGTCTTTCGGCACCGCGTTGTTCGTGCTGCTTTGGATCATCGGCATTCATCAGCTCGAGGCGAACTTTCTCAATCCAAAAATCATGGGAGATGCGGCGAAGATTCACCCCGTCTTGGTGATCTTTTCGCTCATCGTCGGAGAGCACTTCTTCCACACTACCGGCGCGCTTTTGGCCGTTCCGTGCATGTCCATCGCGCAGAGCTTGTTCTTGCACTTCCGCGAGATCGTGCGACCCGCAGAGGACAAAGAGGCCATCGCGTCAGCGCGCGTTGCGACCGCTCCGAACCCAGAGTAACAGCGCTACCTGTGACTGACGACACGCTCAAGGCGAAGAAGAAGAACAAGAAGAAGAGCGCGGCAGAGGTGCAAGCCGAGCTGCGCGATCTCACCAAACCGTCAGGCGATCGCCCACCGATCGACATGAAGCAGCTCTATCTGCGCGTCG
>JAYVXK010000296.1:0-2154 GCA_043785265.1 Myxococcales bacterium
ACTGCGATTGTCTCCGGATCTGATCAGCCGTCTCGATCGCGATCAGCAACATCGCATCAAGAGCGGCAGCATTCGCACGAGCTGGGAAGATCGTCGCGCCACCACGCACCCCATGGAGGCGACATTCATCGCGATGGGCAAAGGCGACCGCCAAGAGCGTCGAGTCGTGGCCACGACCGATCCAAGTCGTGGAGCGATGCAGGCGTTTGCGCCGTCCACGGTTGGCGGGCTAATCGGTCAACTGCCAGCTTTTTCAGGAGACGAAACCGACTCGCTGCCATCGCCTCGACCGCTCGCGTTTGCGACAGGCACGTCGGGCTCGACCGCTGATGGAGCACTTGCGTCTTCTCCAGGGCTTGGGGCGCATGCCGCAATTCCGGGCGCCGATCATCGCGCGAGCGCCGCAGTCGCGAACGCTCGTCCCGACGTGACGCAAGGCCCGGTGAGCATTCCAGCGATCGACCAATCGAAGCCACGCGATGATGTCGATGCGCAACAAGAGGTCTCGACGATCGTTCGTTCTCTCGTGCATGCGAGTGCGGCGGGTGGACAGATCGACGTGGGCCGCGGTGGCACGGGAGGCGGCGGGCCCACGGCATCGGGCGGCGTCTCTGGAGAAGGTTCGCACGCTCGACCGTTGGGTGTGGGCGATGGCGAGCTCTACGATCTGGACACGAACGATCCCCGCCTCTTGCCCTATTTTCGGAAGCTCCACGCGAAGATCGATCCTCTTTGGGTCAACGCGTTTCCGCGTAGCGCGATGCTCGAGCTCAAGCAAGGGATGGTCATCATCGATTTCACGATCGACGAAAACGGCACTGCGCACGTGAGTTGGCCGCCAGTGCGACCGAGCGGGATCGATGAGTTCGACCGCAACTGTGCAGAGGCGATTCGCAAAGCGGGCCCGTTCGATCCCATCCCGGCAGCTCTCGGGTTGAAGAAACTGCACGTGCGCGCGCCTTTCACCGCCCAGAGCACCTTTGTCGATTGACACGGAGCGACCGCGAATCAGCCCAGTTTTTGCGGTCTCTGGCCGCGCGGTTCCCGTGAGAAATTCGTGCTCTCGTGCGCTGACTGATATCGTCATTGCAGGACATCCCTCATGCTCGTGATCGTGCTCCTCGTCGCTCTCATCGCTGTGGTTGCCGCAGGCATCATCGTCTGGTCCCGCGGCAAACATGCGGCAAAGTCGCCACTCAGCGCCGGCGACAGCTGTCCTGATTGCGGAACTGCGTTCAAGGCTGGCATCGACCAGACCTGCTCGAAGTGCGGTCGGAGCCTCAAGGGACTGAGCCAACGACCCCGCGCGCTTCCGAACGCGGCGGACGATGAGGAGGACGATCCTCACGCGCGCACTATCGTTGGGTCAGGGCGGATTGCTCGGTTGAAGACGTCTTGTGCTTCCTGCGGTGCGGCGTTGGATGCTTCCCCGGTTTGCCCTAAGTGTGGCGTCCGCCAAGGGTGAAGCACCTGCGTGCGGGGGTGGCTACCCACCGCTCTGGGAGGGCATGGGGCGCGTTCGACGCTCTGCTCAGAAGACGTCGGAGCGAAGCGTTTGGAAACGTAGTGCGCAGTTGGGAGTCGAACCGAAGTGGACGAGGGGCTCTCTGAAAGGACGCCTCAGGCTCGGAAAGCCAAGTCCACTAGGACGACGGGAAGCAAGAAAGTGTGGCGACCCTTTCGGAGCGCTAGCGAAAATCCAGAAGGTGCCGGAGAAGGGAGTCGAACCCCTGACCTAGCGCGTATGAAACGCCCGCTCTAACCAACTGAGCTACTCCGGCAACGGCAATTGACACATGACCGACGCACGAACGCGTCGTCTTACTGACATCATATGAAAACGGCGGCGAAGTATCTTCGTTAGGCACGCAGCTGTAAAGGTTTTCGTGTGCGCGCGGCACTCGCGAGACGACGGCGGCGACGAATCACCAGCGCGACGCCGCTCAGAATGCAGAACCAGTTGCTGCCACGGGGCGCCGCAACTGCCGATGTGCTGCAGCCTCCACCGGCGTCGTAGCCATCTTTGGGCGCAGTAGGAGGAGGCGTGCAGTCGATCACTTTCGCAGCCCGCTTGTAGACTCCCTGATCGAGCGCGTTGCTGTAGTTGCCCGTGTTCTGGTTGTCGTGGTGGTTCGACTCCCACTGAATGACCCC
>JAYVXK010000297.1:0-2153 GCA_043785265.1 Myxococcales bacterium
CCGCGACAGTGGGCGACAAGATCTTCACCATGACGCTGATCAGGTGGCGCACGAGTCCCTCGTCGAAGACAGCATGACCATTGAGTGTCAGATCGAGCAGACGACTGCGGTGCGAAGCGACGCGGCCGCACCCCGATCGCAAGAGGGTCACGAACCGCTCGAGTTCGACCGTCGCTCCTGGGTCGAGCATGTTGTCGAGTGCTTCTGCGCCGCTCTCTCCGGGATGCTCGACCTCGGCGATGAGTCCTGCGTCGGTCTGATGCAACTTGAAGACGAGAGCGTCTTTTTGATCAGGCTTGCGACGGAGACGAAGCACGGCGCTGTCGTCGTCGAGATCGAAGCCACCAATGAAAAAGTCGTCCAGCACGACCGGCTCGTACGACAGCGTGCGCTTGAAGAGGCTGCGCTTGACGCCAACAGGCAGCGTGACGCCCTGAGCAAAGTCCGAAATGCGACGCGGTTTTTGCCAGTCTTCGAGCGCATCGACTGAGAGCGCAAAACTGGCGGCGATGCCCTCGGCATGCACGAGGGCAGTTTGAAATTCGTTCTTTCCGTCTTCGAGGTCCATGAGCGTGCGTGACTCGGACACCGGCAAACGCAACGCGATGAAGATGGTCTCGAGGCATCCGCGCGCGATCTGGTTGGCTTGCTCTATTTTCACGCGCGCCAATTCTTTTGCGCGCTGAGTCTCGTTCGCCGAGTCTTGCCTCACTGCACCGACAATCGCGCCGGCGAACTCTTGCACGCGCCTCGCGTAGTCCACGATGATCGGTTGACCGCCTGTAGTCGCACTCGCGATGGCATGTGAGATTGCAAGATGCGCAGTCTCGAGCGCGTCGGCGGAGCGCGCCCGGACGATCTCGTCGGCCTCGATAGCCTCCATCGCGGCATGACCCTCGACGTCTGCGCGCACTGCATTTGAAGCCTGATCGACGAATACTTTGAGCCCCGCAAGCAAGTCGTATTGCGGCGGGAACGGGACTGAGTCTCCGTAGAGATACCGCATGATGTGTGAGACCGTAGCGCCAAAGTCAGGCTTCGTGCGCGAGAAAAATTTCGCGCGTGCGACGCGACGTCTGCGGCGTGCGCGTGTTGCTGCTTGCACGCTCAGGGCGTGACGGTCAGCGTCCCCTTCATCACGAGGTAGTGACCAGGAAACGTACAGATGTAAGGATAGGCACCAGGAGCGGGTGCGGTGAATGTCACGTCGACCGTTCCACCAGGTGTCGACAATGGCGTATTGGCGATCACATTCGCGTCGCCTTGCGGAATGTAGCCTCCGCTCTCGCCAACGGTCATGCCGGCGGTCGCAACGTCTGCTTCGTGGCCAGGTTGTACGAGCACCCAGTTGTGTCGCATCACCGCGCTCGTCGCGTGGTTCGCGAGGACGAGGTGGACGGTTTGGCCTGATTTCACGGTCAAGCTGGTCTGATCGTAGGCCATGGTTTCGCCCACGGTCCCGAGAGCAAGTTCTGCTTTGCCTTTGCCACAGCCTGCCGCGCCGAGCGAGACGAATGCCGTCGCGAATGCAATGTGACGAATGAAGTGTGTGCTCATGGTCGAACGTTCCTTGGTGGGGAGGTCTGCGATGAAGGGCAGCGGCGCAGTGCTTAGGGCCAGCGAGTGGGCAAGCCCAGGGTGGCACGGTGATCGTGAGACTACGCTTTTCGTAGCTTCACGAGCCGAGCGAGCGTTGTAGCTCGTGCACGTCAGCAAGTTTGCTTTCGAAGACCGACCAATCGTCGCGAGAGTCGATCGCATCCCACACACGCTCGACTTCGTCCTTGTGCATCGTCACTGGCTCGGAGCGCCCGAAGTAGGGAAGCGCGAGTCGCTCTGGAGCGAGCGGCGCGAACAACTCGAGATGTCGACGAAGTGGCAAGAAATCAGGCCTTTCGTAGCTCGCGTTCGCCGCGCTCTCTTTGGCACGTTGAGCACTCGCCGAGCCGCCAAACCAATCGAAAAAGAAGCGATCGAATGGCACGCCTGAGGTGTCCAAGAAAGCGAACACCTCACCCGTGAGCCCATCGTCGATCACTTCGCCCGCTGACTGCAGTCCAAGCCTGCGCAAGAGAGCGCGCTGCGTCTCGCGCACGAAAGAGACCTCGAAAGCCGAAAGCGCCTGGCCGACTGCGAGACCGGGCTCGAGCGTG
>JAYVXK010000298.1:0-2152 GCA_043785265.1 Myxococcales bacterium
GATCAACAAGACACCAAACCCCTTGGAATATAGGCGTTCTGCCTCCGGCATGAGTTGCTCGCGATTCTGTCCGAAACCGTGCACGAAGACGATCGTCGCGCCATTCTTCGAAGCACCACGCCTCGAAGCGATGACCACGTTGTCTTGCGTGGTCGTGGTGAGGTCTGCAAAACCGAGTGTCGTCGCGCGCGCGCGAGCTTGGTCGCTCGGATGTTTGCGCGCTGGATGCAACTCGGAATCGATGTACCGCGCGCATCGAATCCACGCCCAAACCGCGATGCCGACCGCCGACAACGCCACTGCGAGAAATGCACGTCCCAGCGTCTTTCGTGTCATCGCGGAGGGCACCCTAACAGATCGGGGCGTGCTACTTTCCAGCCCATCCATGACGCCTCTGTACTTTGGCAGTTCGGCGCGCCCGCTCTATGGGGTGATGCACACGCCCGAAAAAGCGCGAGATCTTGGAGTCGTGCTCTGTCCGCCGCTCATGCAAGAGTACAACACGTCGCATTGGGCGCTGCGTCAGTTGGCGGCGCAAATCGCCGAAGCAGGCATGCACGTGCTGCGCTTCGACTTCACCGGGATGGGTGATTCGCACGGAGACCCTCTCGATGCTTCGCTCGAGACGTGGACCCTAGACGCGCAGACCGCGCGACAAGAATTGGTCGACAGGACCGGAGTCGATCGTGTCGCGATGGTTGGTTTGCGATTGGGAGCGCTGATCGCGGCGCGCGCATGCGTGACGTCTCCCGACGCGAAAGCACTCGTGCTGTGGGACCCCGTTCTCTCGGGCGCTCTGCACCTCGCCGAGTTGGAGCGGATGGACGCCGTGGCAAACCTGCAGCTCCTCCATGCTCGACGGTCTCCAAACGAGCTGCTTGGCTACGAGCTGTCGAGCGCGTTTCGCCGCGAAATTGAAGGGGTTCGTGAGATTGATCTCAGCGCTGTTCGCGCAAAGGCGATCCATGTGTTCGTGTCCGCGAAGCGCTCGGAGCACACTCGACTCGAAGAGCGCGCGACGGTTCATATGATCGAGCCAACATCCAAAGCGCGTGGGGCGAGCGCGGCGATGTTGCCATCACCGATCGCCTCGGCCATCGCGAAGACTCTCGGAGCGCTCTCGTGAGCTACGTCGAGCGCGCCATGAGCTTCGGCCCAGGATCACGCCTCGCCGGAGTGCTCACCGAGCCTCGCGCTGGCTCACGCGGACCCGCCGCGTTGCTTTGGAATGTGGGAGTCAATCATCACGTCGGACCCTACCGAGTGTACGTGGACCTCGCGCGGCAGCTTGCGCTCTCGGGATTCTCGTCGTTGCGCTTCGATGCGTCGGGTCTCGGCGACAGCGAAGTGCGTCGTGACGCAACGAGCGAAACGGACCGCGCGATCGCCGATCTGGGAGACGCATGCGAGTTGATCAAGAAGCGGACGTCGATCGACCGCGTGGTCCCAGTGGGATTCTGCTCGAGCGTAGACGCCGCGCATGTCTTTGCCAGCAACGACGACCGCGTCGCTGGCGCCATCTTCGTCGAGGGATACACCTTCCGCACCGGCGGCTTTTGGCTGCGCTACGGCCGCCGCGTCTTCGAGCGTGCACGTTGGCGTCGGTTGATCGCTCACCGCGCGCCCAGCCCCGTGCGTCGCATGATCATGGGCAACCTGACTCTCGAGGGTTGGGGCGAGGACGAAATTTACGTGCGCGAGTACCCAACGCCCGATCGCCTGCGCGACGACTACCGAGCCATGCTCGCCCGCGGGCGCAAACTGATGTTCGTGTATGTGGGCGGCGACGGCAACTTCAACCACGCCTCGCAATTAGGCAAAATGCTGCACGCTCCCGATCTCGGCGGGCAGGCGACAGTCGTCTTCATGCGCGACGCAGACCACACTTTTTTCCGCACCGACCACCGCCGGGTTCTCGTCGACCACGTATCGCGCTGGTTTGCGGCGCGTTTCTGACCTCACGGGTTCCGCGAAAACTTGGCGTTGCTCCACGCGCCTTGTGTACTCTTATGAACTGTCGGTGCCGCAAGCGCGAGCATGGACCCAACGCAGGGACGCAATATCCAAGGAGATCGTTTCATGGGCAAGGGACAAGAGAAGCCGAAGAAGAACAACAAGCCGAAGCTGACGGTCGCGGAGAAGAAGGCCAAGA
>JAYVXK010000299.1:0-2152 GCA_043785265.1 Myxococcales bacterium
AACGCAAAGCCCGCTCCGAGCGGCCACTTGTATTTCACACTCAAAGACGAAGAAGAAGACGCGGTCCTCGATGTCGTCGTCTACAAAACGAATCTCACGCAGCGCATGCGAGCGCTCGTCGTCGATGGCGCGCGCGTGCGAGTGCGCGGTCGGCCTACGTATTGGGTGCCACGCGGAAGGCTGCAATTTCTGGGCGATCGCGTGGAGGACCAAGGTCGCGGCGCCTTGCTCGAAGCGCTCGAAAAGCTGAAGGCAAAGCTCTCCCAAGAAGGACTCTTCGCTCCAGAACGAAAGCGCGCGTTGCCCACCGACCCCCGTGTGATCGCCGTCGTCACGAGCGCAACCGGCGCGGTGATTCACGACATCGCGCGCGTTGCGTCGCGTCGTGGCGGCGCGCATCTGCTGCTCGCGTCGGCTCAGGTGCAAGGCGCGGGTGCTGCCGAGAGGCTCACGCGCGCCCTCAAGTTGGTCTCTCGCGTGCGTGGTGTCGACGTCGTGATCCTCGCGCGTGGCGGTGGATCGCGCGACGACTTGCTCGCGTTCAGTGACGAGGCTCTCGTGCGAGCCGTGGTGAGTTGTCGCGTGCCGGTGATCTCCGCGGTGGGTCATGACGAGGACGTGCCGCTCGTCGACTTTGCGGCCGACGCGCGTGCAGCGACCCCTTCGCAGGCTGCAGAAATGGTGGTCCCTGATCGCGCGGCGCGACGTCGGCTCGTCGGCAAACAGTGGGCGCATCTGCAGCGAGCGATGCGCGCGCGCCTGAGCGATCAACGGGTCGTGCTCCAAAACAAGACGCACAAGCTGAGCGATCCGCGCCTCGCCATCGCGTCGTGGCAACAGAAAAAAGACGATCTCGATGCGCGCCTCGCTCGGTCCGCGACGGCCTTCACGCGAGATCGATCTCGCGCGAGTCAAACGCTGTCTCGTCGATTGACCCTCGTGCATCCACGCACAGTTCTCTTGCAACGACGCGCCGAGATCGAACGACTCTCGGCGCGCATGCGATCGCTGGCGACCGCAACGCTGCAACACGCGCGCGCACGAGCCGCTCAATCCGCGGCCAGCCTCGATGCGTTGAGCCCGCTCGCAGTGTTGAGTCGTGGATACGCGATCGCCCTCAAAAATGGCCGTCCCGTGCGCAGGGCAGACGACGTGTCCGCTGGCGATGCCATCGACATTCGCGTGCATCGCGGAACGATCGCCGCGCAGGTCGTTCGCACGAGCAAGGACGAGGACGAGTGAAGTCACTGCGCTTCGCGGTCGTTGGAGATCCCATCGCCCACTCGAAGAGTCCCGCAATGCATAGCGCGGCATTCGCAGCGTTGGGTCTGCCGCACACCTACGAAGCGATCCACGCGACCGCCTCCGAGCTGCCCGCGGTCGTTCAACGTTTGCGAGACGGAGAGTTCGCAGGACTCAATGTGACCGTTCCTCATAAACGTGCAGTGCTGAGTCTCGTGGACGCGATCGATCCTCTCGTTTCGATCGTGGGTGCCGCCAACACGCTGGTATTGGAGGGCTCACGCTTGCTGGCTGCAAACACAGACATGGATGCGGTTGCCGCTGAAATCAAGGCGTTTGGCGTGCGGTCACCGATCGACCATGCGCTGGTGATTGGCGCAGGCGGCGCAGCGAGAGCCTGCATCGTTGGACTGTCTCGCCATCTCGGTGTCAAAAAAATCACCCTGCGATCGCGTCGATCCTCGGACGACCTCGCTCGAGAAATGGAGACCAAGCTCGGCGTCGTCGTCACCGTCGAGCCGCTGTCTCCGAGCGATCGCGAGTCGACATTCGATTGCATCATTCAAGCAACCAGCGCCGGCATGAGCCCAGCCGATCCTGGTGACCTTGTCGCCGATGCCATCGCATGGGACCGCGTGCGAGACGACGCGGTGGCACTCGACGTGATCACTTTGACCGAAACACCTTTTCTCCGAGCGGCACGCGCCCGAGGGTTGCGCACCCGCAACGGCTTGGGAATGCTCGCGCGCCAAGGTGCACTTGCATTCGAAATGTGGCTAAAAGTAGCCCCGCCGCTAGATGTCATGCTCGAAACCATCACGTCCGCCTGAACGGGGACGGGAGCGGAGACGGGCGGGGACGGGACGGGGACAGAGACGGGGACGGGGACGGGAGCGGGGACGGCGGACGG
>JAYVXK010000300.1:0-2150 GCA_043785265.1 Myxococcales bacterium
TCGACTGTGGGGCCGACTCGCAATGCGTCGCTGGCAAGTGCCAAGCATGCGGTGGCACCAATGGTCCTTGTTCGTGCGCGGCATCGAGCGATTGCAAGAGCGGCGAGTCTTGTTCGGGTGGCCTCTGCACGGCAACGGCAAATTTGTGCAAGTACTCGAGCGAATGTGCACTCGGAAAGGTCTGCGCGGACGGCCAATGCGTGATCGACTGCAGCGCGAACGCTCAGGCGTGCAGCGCCGGCCAAGTCTGTCTCAAAGGGGCATGCGCGCCTGATCCGAACGCGAAACCGCAGTGCACTGTCGACGCGAATTGTGGCGGGAGCACACCCAAGTGCGTTGCGGGCAAGTGCACCGCTCAATGCACCAAGGACGCCGAGTGCGGCGGCGGCAACTACTGCAATCAAGGCGCGTGCGTGGTCGACAACCGACCGGTCAGCAACTGCTCCGACAAATCACAGTGCGCTTCCAACCAGCAATGCCTCTTGGGCTTCTGCAAGTACACCTGCGCGATCGACAACGACTGCAAGCTCATCGATGCGCGCATCGGATATTGCGGCAAGGACAAAGTCTGCCGCAACCAATCAGAAGCGCAGGCAGCCTGCACCGATAGTTCGCAGTGCACCGGCGGTCTGGTCTGCATCGCAAATCAGTGCAAGTAAAACACTACTGCAGTGTTTAGCCAGCGAATCGTTGGTTGGTCACTCTTCTTCATGGAAGAGTGACGGGGGGGCGTCGCAGGCTTCTTTGGGCTGCTCCACCTGAACGGTCACGTACTCCACCTGGTACGTGTCGCGCAGGTGGCGCGCGAGCTTTGACACCAGCAAGGGTTCAGTGCCGTCTGCGTGAATGTGCACAACGATTGCGTCGTGACCTGCGCCCAGCGTCCAGACGTGCATGTCGTGCACTTCTGCGACGCCCGGAAAACGGTTGATCGCCTTGCGAATGGCCGGTACGGGCAGATGGATCGGAGCTGCCTCGATCAAGACCATCAGCGCATCGCGGAGCAATCGAACGGCACCAAACCCGATGATGATCGCCACCAAGAAACTCGCGATGGGATCGGCGGCGGCCGGTCCACCTGCGCGCAGGATGATGGCGGCAACGAGCGCTGCAACCGATCCGAGCGTGTCGCCGATCAAATGCAGGCGCGCTCCGCGGAGATTGAGCGTGTGGCCTTTGTCTTCCTTGCCGTGGGAGTGGCCTGCGTGTGAACCGTGATCATGGCCAATCACGTCGTGCAGCAGCCACGCGCTGATGCCGTTGACGACGAGCGCGCCGACCGCGACCACCAACATGATCGACGCTTCGGGCTTGTCTTCGCCGCGCAAGGAGTCGATCGCTCGACGCACGATCTCCATCGTCGCAAATAAGACCAAAATCGCGTTGAACATGGCGGCGCCTGGCTCGGCGCGGCGTAGCCAAAAAGTGAACCTGGGCGTCGGCCGACGCACCGCGATCCGCATCGCGACCAGACTCATCGCGAGCGCAAGAACGTCCATGAACAGATGCAGAGCATCTGCCTGCAGCACATTGCTCCGCGCGACGACCGCCCCAGCAAACTCGAAGACCAAGAACGTCGTCACGATGACCAGAACGAGCGTCAGTCTCCTCGCTTGCTTGGCCTCTTTCGGCGTGAACGCTCCATGCGCGCCAGGTGGGGGAGCGTCGACCTCGTGGTGGTGCCCTTCGTCAGCATGCCCATGAGCGTGGTCGGCGTGATCGTGGTCGTGCGTTTTTTCGGTCACGCTCGCCGCCTACACAAGTACGTAGTCTTCGGTGATGCTCGTGGTCGATGTCGCGAGCACACTCGATGTCTCTTCGTCGCGTTCGACGGCCATTAAATAGAGGCTCAACAAGATCGCTGGATGCTCGCGCACCAGACGCATGAAATCTTCGCATGGCAGATGGAGCGTGACCGTCGGATGCACCGCGACGACATCTGCATTGGCGGGCCGACGGAGGACGAGCGCGACTTCGCCGACGACATCTCCCGCGCCGAGCGTGGAGATGACGAACGGCTCGCCGCTCTCGTGTCCGATGATGGCTACTTCCCCGCTCGCGATGAGATGCAGTCCTGTGGTCTCTTCGCCTTCTTCGATGAGCTTGTCGCCTTTTTCGAACACACGCGTCTCGAAGTGTTCGACCAGTAC
>JAYVXK010000301.1:0-7210 GCA_043785265.1 Myxococcales bacterium
ACGGCCGTCCGACTCGGGACTAAGCAACGGCTGCGCCAGGCATCGACGTCACGTACGCGGCTAAAAACAGCCACCGTTCTTCACGACGGGACTGGCCGCCTGTCCTCGGGACACCCAAAGGGCCAACACATGAGCATCGCACTCCCATCGACCTTCTGACCTGGTCGCGCCCGCTCGTTGCTCGTAGCTGACACTTTCCAACCGTCCGTGCCGACCGACGCTCACTTTCGTCGCTAGTCCTTGGCTCGCGACTCCGCTGACGCCTCTAAAGTGAACGGCATTGGGGACGGGGACGGGAGCGGGGACGGCGACGGCGGACGGGGACGGAGACGGAGACGGTGGACGGGGGACGGGAGCGGGGACGGCAGCGGCGTGTTCGGTAGTACGATGGGCTTTGGCGAAAGGTTGGATATGGACGTACGCGACATTGCCGAGACGCTGTCAGAGGGATTGAATTGTCTTGCTCAAATTCGGGCGGGCTCGTTGGATGCGCCACACGCGCACGAGTCGCTTATTCGCATGCGCTGCGTTGGTATCTGTGGGCTCACGCGTCCAAGGTCCCCAGCCAGCGCCTACTGTGCTCGCGGAGCTCGACGAGCTGATCGCGAACTTGAATCGACGCCCAGACCTTCCTTCGCTCTCGACTCGAGATCTCAAACTCGCGACAGCTCTGCTTGCGAACTTCGGGCTGTAAAACGCCGTTCCCGTTGCCGTCTCCGTCCCCGTCCACCGTCTCCGTTTCCGTCCACCGTCTCCGTTTCCGTCCGTCGTCTCCGTTCCCGTCGCTCCAGCAAGTCATGAACGCGCCAGATTCAGAGCCTTTCATCCACACCATTCGCGTTCCCGCAGAGCGCGTGACGGAGCCGGAGCAATACCCATTTTCGCTTCCGGCTGTGCGAGCTCTTGATGGTCTGGCCCTCGCACCGGTCACTTATCTCGTGGGCGAGAACGGTTCTGGGAAGTCCACCGTGTTGGAAGCCATCGCTGTGGCGGCGGGATTCAATGCAGAGGGAGGATCCAGCAATCTCCGTTTTTCGACACGCAAGTCAGAGTCTTCGTTGAATCAAGCCATTCGTCTCGTACGCGGTGCTCGGCGACCACGCACAGGTTTCTTCCTGCGTGCGGAGAGCTTCTTCAATGTGGCTACTGAACTCGAAAATATGCCCAATGGGCTTGAATCGTATGGTGGTCGCTCGCTTCACGAGCAGTCTCATGGCGAGTCGTTTCTTGCGCTCGTCAATCATCGCTTTGGACCAGATGGCTTGTACATTCTCGATGAACCCGAGGCGGCGCTGTCGCCCTCGCGCCAGCTCTCGCTCCTGTCTCGCATGCACGAACTTCTCAAGCTGGGGTCCCAGTTCATCATCGCGACCCACAGTCCGATCGTGCTCGCGTATCCCGGCGCAACGATCTACCAGCTGAGCTCCACAGGAGTGGCCAACGTACCGTACGAGGACCTCGAGCATGTGACGCTGACGCGATCGTTTCTCGACAACCGAGCACAGTTTTTACAGCACCTGTTCGACGACGAGCCAGAGGAGTGATCAACAAACCTTCCCATCCGACCGCTCAGGGTGCGGGGGCGAGTTTGTCTTGCGTCTTCGTCTCGAAGTCGTTCGCGTCGTGGCGTTCGTGAAGCTGCTCCGATGGCTCTCCGAATGGGCGATTGACGATCCGCCCACGCTTGACCGCCGGGCGCGCTGCGATCTGCTCGGTCCAGCGCAGCACGTTCTTGTACTCGTGCACCGACAGAAACTCGGCCGCGTCGTAGACCTTGCCCATCACGAGCGCTCCATACCAGGGCCAGGTTGCCATGTCGGCGATCGAGTACTGGCTCCCGCCGAGGTATTCGACCTCCGCGAGGCGACGGTCGAGCACGTCGAGCTGCCGCTTGACCTCCATCGCGAAGCGGTCGATGGCATATTCGATCTTGATCGGCGCATACGCATAGAAGTGGCCGAAGCCGCCGCCCAAGTACGGCACGCTGCCCATCTGCCAAAAAAGCCAGGAGAGGCACTCGGTGCGCGCGGCGTGGTCCGTGGGAACGAACGCGCCGAACTTGGTTGCGAGATAGAGCAGGATTGCGCCCGACTCGAACACGCGAACGGGCGCAGCCCCGCTGCGGTCCACCAGCGCCGGGATCTTGGAGTTGGGATTCACCGCGACGAACCCGCTACCGAACTGCTCGCCCTCGTTAATCTTGATGAGCCAAGCGTCGTACTCCGCGCCCTCGTGGCCCGCGGCGAGGAGTTCCTCGAGCATGACCGTCACTTTGACGCCGTTCGGAGTCGCGAGTGAGTAGAGCTGGAGCGGGTGGCGCCCGATGGGCAGTTCCTTCTCGATGGTCGCTCCCGCGACTGGTCGATTGATGTTGGCGAACGTGCCACCGCTGGGCTTGCTGGGGGTCCAAACTTTCGGAGGCGTGTACGCGGGTTCGTTGGCCATGGGCCACTAGGATGTCGCGCCGTCGGTGAGCGTTGCGGCCAATCCCCGTCCCCGCACCCGCACCCGTCTCCGTCCCCGCACCCGCTGCCTTCTCCTAGGGGGAACCCATTGCCTCCGCGGAGCATCCAATGCCTACTGCCTTCATGAAGCGCCTACTTCTCGCCACCTTTGCAGCTCTCCTGATCCTCGCCTGCTACAGCCAGGCGAAGCGTCCTGATGGTGGCGAAGGGCTCTTGGGGATTGGTGCGAAGGCGCCCGACATCACAGCGATCGATGCAACCGATCACGCCTCGACGCTCACGAGCATGCGTGGTCACCCTGTGCTCGTCTACTTCTATCCTGGTGACGAAACGCCAGGTTGCACCAAAGAAGCCTGCGCATTGCGTGACGCGTGGAAGCGCTACGATCGCGCGGGTGTGAAGATCATCGGCGTGAGCAGCAACTCGAGTGAGAGTCACAAGGCGTTCATCAAAAATCATGCTCTCCCGTTCCCTCTGTCGGCGGACGAAGATGGCAGCGTGGGCAAAGGGTTTGGTGTGCGCAAAAGCGTGTTTGGCTACGAGCGGGTGAGTTTTTTGGTCGGCGCCGATGGGACCATTCAGAAGGTGTGGCCCGATGTCGATCCGGCGATTCACGCGACTGAAGTACTTGCGTTTGCGGCGCCAGACGCCGATTGATTGTTTTTCCACGCGGGGGAGAACAGGTACCTAAGCGACTGTGGCAAGAACACTGACTGACAGCATCACGTTTCGATCGGGCGCACGCATGAGTAACCGCGTCGCGCTCGCGGCGATGACCAATCCTCAGAGCAACGAAGACGGCACACTGGGGGACGACGAGCTGCGCTGGATCGAAATGCGCGCGAGAGGTGGATTCGGCATGGTGACGAGCTGCGCCTCTCACGTGTCGCGCGATGGCAAAGGCTTCCCTGGGGAGCTGGGCATTTGGAGTGATGACCATTTGCCTGGGCTGACGCGGTTGGCCTCGGCCATCAAGAAGCACTCCGCGCTTGCTATCATGCAGATATTTCATGCGGGGATGCGATCACCCGAAGCCTTGATCGAAGAGCGACCATGGAGCGCGTCCGAAGCAGAAGGCGGTCCGCGCGCGGCGACCGAAGACGACATCCAGCGCGTGATGGTCCACTTCGTTCGCGCGGCAGAACGCGCAAAGGAGGCTGGTTTTGACGGCGTAGAAGTGCACGGAGCGCATGGCTATCTGCTCACTCAATTTTTGAGTAGCACCGAGAATCGTCGCACCGACCAATGGGGTGGCTCGCTCGAAAATCGCGCACGCTTGATCCGCGAGGTCACGTCACGCATTCGCAAAACACTGCCCAAGACCTTCATCGTCGGCGCACGTCTCTCTCCCGAAGACTTCGGAAATGCCAAGGGGATGGACGTCGACGAGAACATCCAAGTGGCCAAGTGGTTATCGGACGACGGGGCGGATTTCATCCATCTGTCTCTGTGGAACGCCCACAACAACACGAAGAAACATCCCGACGCCCATGCAGTCACTTTGTTTCGTGCGGCGCTGCCAAGTGATGTTCCGGTGTTCGTCGCGGGCACCCTGTGGTCGCGAGAGGACGCCGACAAAATGTTTGGTCTGGGTGCAGACGCGATCGCACTGGGGCGCGCGGCGATCTGCAATCCCGATTGGCCTCGTCGCATCCAAGACCCAGCCTGGGAGCCGAAGCGCCCGCCCATCTCAGCGGCAGAACTCCAAGAGCGAGGTGTGAGCGCACTCTTCGTGGAGTACCTGCGAAGGTGGAAGGGCTTCGTCTCGTAGTCAGCGCTCCGGATCGCGCGGGTCGGTGCCGACCAGTTTCGCGAGCGTCTTGCGATCGATGTCGAGTTTCTCGGCAGTCGCGACTTTGCGGCCGCCGAGTTGCTCCAATGCCCAGGTGGCGTAGCGCCGCTCGATCTCCGCAAGAGTAACCACCGGGCCCACGAATTCAGCCACCTTGCCGCTCGGCGCAGAAAGCGACTTCGGCAGATCAGTCAGCTGGATTTCGGTGGACTGAGTCAAGAGGACGGCGCGCTCGACGACATGCTCGAGCTCTCGAACATTGCCTGGCCATGAATAGCTCGACATCAGATCGAGCACCGCAGACGACAGTCGGGTGACAGTCGACTCTGGATGTTTGTGTTTGGCGCGATCGAGAAAATGCATCGCCAAGACTGGGATGTCACCCTGCCGATGTCGCAGCGGCGGAACTTCCATGGTCACCACATCGAGCCGAAAGCGCAGGTCTTCGCGAAACCGCCCCGACTTGCAGAGAACGTCGAGGTCGCGGTGGGTTGCTGTGATGATGCGCGCGTCGATCGCGCGTTCTCTGTTCGAGCCCACCGGCCGAATCACATTGCGCTCGAGCACGTCCAGTAGCTTCGTTTGAAGTGTCAGCGCCATGTCGCCAATCTCGTCGAGAAAGACAGTGCCGCCGTCTGCCGACTCGAAGAGACCTTTGCGATCCGCGGTCGCCCCCGTGAAAGCACCTTTCGCGTGACCGAATAGCTCACTCTCGAGCAGGTTCTCCGGAAGCGCGGTGCAATTGACGGTCACAAACGGCTTGTCTGCGCGCTTGCCTTCTGCATGAAGCGCCCTCGCGACGAGCCCTTTTCCACTGCCAGTTTCGCCAACGACCAAGACCGGCACGTCTGCATCCGCGAGGCGCCGAATCAAACTGCACGCGTCCCGCATGCTGCCGCTCGACCCGATGATGTTCTTGATGGAGAGTCCCTCGCGCACGGCGCGTCGAAGCACCGTCGTCTCTTTGCGCAGCTGCGTCTCTTCGAGTGCGCGACTGAGAAAGAGCGCGAGTTCGTCGACTTTGAATGCTTTGGTCAAGTAGTGATGAGCACCCTGCCGAATCGACTCGATCGCCGTGTCGACCGCGCTGTAGGCCGTCATCACGATCACTGGCCGTGCTGGGGCGACGCGCTTCGAGAGCGCCAAGAGTCCCATCCCGTCGACGCCAGGCATCCGCAGATCGGTCACGAGAGCGTCGAAGTCTTCGCTCATGAGCCGCGCTGCTTCTTGACTGGAGCCCAAGCCGACGGCGTCGTAGCCACGGTCGATGAGGCCGTCGACGAGTGTGTCGCACAGTGCTCGATCGTCATCGACCACGAGAATGCGGTGGCGCTCATGGTTCATGGTGTTTCCTCGCTCGCGGGGATTTCCACGCGTGCTTCCGTTCCGTGCGTGTCTGTGCGTGCCGTCAAACTGAGCGTGCCGTGGTGGTGCAAGACAATCTCGTTTGCGATGGCGAGCCCCAGGCCGGTGCCTTTGCCAGGTGCTTTGGTCGTGAAGAACGGTTCGGTCGCGCGCGCAGCATCTTCCGCCGAGATTCCCGTGCCATCGTCGACCACCAAGAAACAAACCCGCGTGTGATCGGCGCCCATCGCGACACTCAAGTTTACATGCCCGTCCTGCTCGCATGCATCGCACGCGTTGAGCAGTAGGTTGACCAACACCTGCGTGAAGATCTCGGGATCGCACACAATCGTAGGCAGATCGTCGCTTACGTGGTGTCGCAATTCGACATGCGCTTGGTCGAAACGATGGCGCACCAGATCGATCGCGTCGCGCACGATGAGCGAGGGCGAGGTGTGCTCGAGCGCAGCTGCGCCTCCCCGCGCAAGTGACAAGAACCCCCGAATGATTTTGCCGATGCGATCCGCTTGTTCCGCAATCGCGGCCACCGCCCGACGCGCGCGCTCGTCCGATTGCACTTTGGGAGCGAGCTGCTCGGCGCGACCGACAATCACACCAAGCGGCGTCGAGACTTCATGCGCGATGCCCGTCGCGATGGCGCCCAGTGTCGCCAGTTTGTCTGCGCGCCTCAGTCTCTCGTCGCGAACCCGAATGGCATCGGCTACGGCGAGTTCTCGCACCAGTTCGAGTTCTTTGCGTTGCTTGCGAAGCGCGAGCGCACCAAACGCAAGCACGATCGCCGACGAGACGGCGAAGCTGAGCGCCAACCGCCACTGCGCTCGTCGCTCTCGATCGCGCTCGCGGAGAGCGGATGCCACCACGATCACGCTTCGCGGTCCTGAGCGCGTCATCGCGCGGGCAATGCCTGCAGTAGCAGTGCGTGCCGGCAGCCCGAGAGCGCTGGCATCCGTGCGCGACAGGTAGGTCGACTCTTGTCCGTTCGCGAGCGCGCTTTGGATCGCCTCCGAATGAACAAGCACGCCTTGTGTGCTCACGAGGTTCTCGTTCGAGCCGACGAGGACGATCACACTCTCGGGTTCTTCGATGCGGCGAAGCGCCGTCAGAGGTAGATCAGACTCACCTAACGAATCGGCGAGTTCTAGCGAGGCCGCTGCGGTGCGCGCCAGGGCGACTTGCTCGTGCGCGAAGTCGGCGAGGGCCGCAGCAGATTCGCGTTGGTCATCCCAGTACGCGATGCACCCGACCCCTGCGATGGTGAGGACCATCCACACGATGATCGAGCGCGCCGTGGTCACGTGCTCGCTCGACGAAGGGGGCGGCAACCGCATGGTCGCCAGCAAAATTCTTTGGTCCCCCAACGCTTGCACGTCGCGCCTAGCAGCAAGACATGCGCCATGGTCGCCGCGCGTTGAAACACGTCCCTCGTCATTTCAATGAATCGCAAACCGGGAAATTTTCCCCGGCCCACCCAGAAATTTTCCTCATGGAACCTTCGGCCTCACAGACATCACGCAGAAAACCAACCCCGCGCATCTGGCACATTAGCTGCTGAACGGCGTGACGATGAAGCGGTTTGGTCACGGCGCTG